>NZ_JBEZIR010000008.1:0-116344 GCF_040651175.1 Kitasatospora sp. NPDC048540 | reverse complement strand
CCGCAGCGTGCTCAACAAGCTCCGCCGGGTCGGCGAGCTGCTGGAGCGGATCCACCGCGAGCACGTCGCCTCCGGCCTGTCCACCTCCGACCCGGCCCGGCCGCCGTCCGCGGCACCGCTGGGTCGTCCTGGTGGCTCAGCCGAAGGGGCTGTACGCCGGCGGCTCGGGGGCCGGGCAGTACCAACTGCCCGGCCGCCGTTCGGCGTTCCGGCGCGACGCGTCGGCCGGAGCCCGCACCGGACGCTCTGGTCCAGACCTATTGCCACTGCTGCCCCGGCTCTTTACCCTCCTATGACAGAGGACCTCCGCGGCACCCCGACGGCCCGGCACCTCGGCCCGCGGCCGTCCCCGACGGCCCGGGCGCGCATCACCCTTGCACCTGGCACCTCCCCCCACAGGTAGGGGAGCCCGCCCGTCCGGCCACGGCCCGGGCGCGCTCCCGGACAGGAGCCCTTCATGCGCAGACGTCGGTCCCGGCTGCCCCTGCTCGCCGCGGGAAGCCTCATCGCCCCGCTCATCGCCCTCGCGCTGCCCGCCACCTCGGCGCACGCGGCCTCCGCCACCGCCACCTTCGCCAAGGACCAGGACTGGGGCTCCGGTTACGGCGGCAGCTACACCATCAACAACGGCACCTCGACCGCCATCAACGGCTGGACCCTGGAGTTCGACCTGCCGAGCGGCAACAGCGTCGCCTCGCTGTGGAACGCCACCTACACGGTCGCCAGCTCGCACGTCACGGTGAAGAACCCGGGCTGGCAGCCGGTCATCGCGCCCGGGGCCTCGTACAACTTCGGCTTCAACATCGCCTACTCGGGCGCCTACCAGCCGCTCGCCAACTGCAAGCTGAACGGCCAGCCGTGCGCCGGCGCGCCCTCGGACACCACCGCGCCGAGCGTGCCGGGCGGTCTGCAGGGCGCACTGTCCGGCGGCAGCGGCGCGGCGCTCTCCTGGACGGCCAGCACCGACAACGTGGGGGTGGCCGGGTACGACGTCTTCGACGGCGCCGCCAAGGCCGCCACCGTCACCGGCACCTCGGCCACCGTCACCGGTCTCTCGGCGGGTGCGCACGCCTTCACCGTGGTCGCCTTCGACGCGGCCGGGAACCGTTCGGCCGCCGCCGGCCCGGTCACCGTCACCGTGCCCACCCCGCCGGTCGACAACCAGCCGCCCACCGCGCCCGGTACCCCGTCCGTGACCGGGACCAGCTCCGGCTCGGTCTCCCTGAGCTGGGCCGCCGCCACCGACAACGTCGGCGTCACCGCGTACGACGTCTACAGCGGCGGCGCCGTGGCGAAGACCGTCACCGGCACCACCGCCACCGTGGACGGCCTGGCGCCGGACACCCCGTACACCTTCACCGTCAAGGCCCGGGACGCCGCGGGCAACACCTCCCCGGCCTCCGCGCCGGTGAGCGCGCGGACCCGGCCCGACACCGGCATCCCCGGCGGCGGACTGAAGATCGGCTACTTCACGCAGTGGAGCATCTACGCCCGCGGCTACAGCGTGAAGCAGCTGGACACCTCCGGGACGGCGGCGAAGCTCACCACGCTGAACTACGCCTTCGCCAACATCCACCCGACCACCAAGCAGTGCTTCATCACCAACAAGGCCGCCGGCAACGACTCCGACCCCAACGCGGGCGACGGCGCCGGTGACGCCTGGGCCGACTTCGGCCGCGGCTGGGACGCGGGCACCTCGGTGGCCGGCACCACCGACACCTGGGACCAGAAGCTGGCGGGCAACTTCAACCAGCTCAAGCAGCTCAAGGTGAAGTACCCGAACCTGAAGATGCAGATCTCGATCGGCGGCTGGTCCTACAGCAAGTGGTTCTCGGACGCCGCCGCCACCGATGCCTCGCGCAAGGCGCTGGTCAGCTCCTGCATCGACATGTACATCAAGGGCAACCTGCCGGTGATCGACGGCCGCGGCGGCGCGGGCTCGGCGGCCGGCATCTTCGACGGCATCGACCTGGACTGGGAGTGGCCCAACTCCGACGGCCACCTCGGCAACATCTACAAGCCCGCCGACAAGGCCAACTACACCCTGCTGGCCCAGGAGTTCCGCCGCCAGCTGGACGCGCTGGGCGCCACCACCGGCAAGCACTACACGCTGAGCGCCTTCCTGCCGGCCGACCCGCTGAAGGTCTCCGCGGGCATCGACATCCCGGGCCTGTTCGGCGCGTTCGACTTCGCCACCATCCAGGGCTACGACTACCACGGCGGCTGGGAGACCGTCACCAACCAGCAGTCCGCGATCAAGCTCGCGGCGGGCGACCCGAGCCCGGCGAACCAGAGGTTCAGCTCGGAGATCGCCATCAACGCCTACGTCGGCGGCGGGGCCCCGAAGAGCAAGCTGACCCTCGGCATCCCGTTCTACGGCCGCGGCTGGACGGGCGTGCCGCGCGGCACCACCAACGGCCTGTTCCAGACCGCCACCGGCCCCGGCCCGGGCACCTACGAGCCCGGGTACGAGGACTACCACAAGCTCAAGGACATGGCCACGAGCGGCGGTTACACCATCTACCGGGACCCGGTGGCCGGCTTCTCGTACATCTACAACGGCAGCGTGCTCTACACCTACGACGACCCGACCGAGATCGCCCGCAAGACCGCCTGGATCAAGTCCCAGGGGCTGGCCGGCGCGATGGTCTGGTCCTTCGACGGTGACACCGCCAACGGGGAGCTGATGACCGCGGTCAGCAACGGCCTGAAGTAGCCGCCTCGACAGCGGCCCGGGGCCACAGCGGCCCGAGCGGCCCGCGTCACGCGCGGCGTGCCAGATGGACGACGTCCGGCACGCCGCGCACCACGTCGATCTCCAGCGTCCGGACCCCGGTGAACCCGGCCTCCGCCAGCGCCCGTTCGAAGGACGCGGACGGCCGGGCGCTCCACACCGCCAGCACCCCGCCCTCGGTGAGCCTGCCGTACGCGGCGGCCAGTCCGGCCGGGCCGTAGAGACCGGAGTTGGCCTCGGTGACCGTCCAGTCGGGACCGTTGTCGATGTCCAGGCAGAGCGCGTCGAAGCGCTCCCCGGGCCCGGCCAGGTACGCCAGCAGGTCGGTGGCCAGCACCTCCACCCGCGGATCGGCCAGCGCCCCGGCCGAGAACGCGCCGAGCGGGCCGCCGCGGTGCCAGTCGATGACGGCACTCTCCCGCTCGACCACGGCGATCCGCCGCCAGCACGGTTCGGCGGCCGCGTACGCCAGCGAGAAACCCACCCCGAGGCCCCCGATCAGCACCGACGGGCGGGCCCCCCGCGCCGCACCGCCCAGCTCGTCCAGGGCCGCCTGCACCAGCAGCCGCTCCGAGCGGCCGTCGGCGGTGTCCATCAGGAAGCAGCCGTTGGCGATGATCTCGTAGTGCTCACCGCGCTGCCGCAGCACCACCTCCCCGTACGGCCCGTCCCGCCGGTCGAGCGTCGCGGGGGTCTGCTGGCCGTCCCGGCTGGGCAGTTCGGACATGGTAGGGATTCCTTCGGGCTGGGGCGGCTTCCTCACCGACGGGCATCGGTCGTGGCCGATCAGCCGACTCTAACCGAGCGGGTGCGGCGGGCTCAGCGGTTTTCACCCCGCCGGCCGGCCCGGCCGCAGACGCCGTCAGGTGGTGAGCAGCACCCCCGCGTACGACACCCCGGCGACCACCACCCAGGAGGCCAGCCCGAGCGCGGCCACCCGGCCGCCGGTGCGGGCCAGGGTGGGCAGGTGGACGGCGCTGCCGAGGCCGAACAGGGCTGCGGCGAGCAGGAGTTCCTGCGCCTGCTGGGCGCCGTCCAGCAGGCCGTCGGGCAGCGTCAGGACGCTGCGCACCACGACCACCAGCAGGAAGCCCGCCACGAACAGCGGGACCACCGGCGGCCGGCGCGCGGCCGTCGTCCCCGCCCCCTGCCCTGCGGTGCGCCGCCGCTCGCGCAGGGCGAGTCCGACACCGGCCACCAGCGGGGCCAGCAGCGCCACCCGCATCAGCTTCACGAGGACCGCCTCGCGCAGCGCCAGCGGCCCGCCGGTCTGCGCGGTGGCGACCACCTGGCCGACGTCGTGCACGCTGGCGCCGACCCAGCGGCCGAAGCCGGTCGGGTCCAGGCCGAGCGGCTGGTGCAGCAGCGGGAGGACGGCGATGGCCAGGGTGCCGCAGAGCGTGACCAGGGTGACCGAGGTGGCGGCGTCCTCCTCGTTGCTGCCGGCCGCCTCGCCGACCGCGCCGATCGCCGAGGCCCCGCAGATCGAGTACCCGGCCGCGACCAGCAGCGGCTGGTCACCGGGCAGGCCGAGGCGGCGGCCCAGCCACAGCGTGCCGGTGAAGGTGGCCGCGACCACCGCGAGCACCATCACGACGGTGGCCCAGCCGAGGCCGAGCACGTCGTGCAGGCTGAGCTTGCAGCCGAGCAGCACGATGCCGATCCGCATCAGCCGCCGCCCGGCGAGCGAGAGCCCGGGCCGGGCGGCGCCGCGGACCAGCCCGCGCAGGCCCGGCAGGTGGGCGGCGGCGACACCGAGGGCGACGGCGGCGGTGAGCCGGGGAACGGCGGGCACCGCGGCGTGCACGCCCCAGGCGGTGGCCACGCCGAGGGCGGCCAGGGCGAGGCCGGGGCCGTTGCGGCGGAAGGCCGGGGGCGCGGTGACGGGGCGGGCCGTGGCGCGCAGGGTCAGTGCCACGGTGCGGTCAGACCTCGTCGGCGGGGAGGCGGTAGACCCGGCGGATGCTGCTGCCCAGACGGGCCAGGTCGGCGCCGTAGACGTGCAGGGAGATGGCGGTGGAGCTGCCGGAGTTGCGGACCAGGTGGATGTCGCCGGGCGGGGCGAAGCCGCAGACCTCGCCCTGCCGGTTGACCACGTCCTCGGTCGGCACCAGCCGGGCGGTGCGGCCGTCGGAGATCAGCCGGTAGCGGCGCTCGCTCTCCTCGCCGAGGTGGACACCGGTGGTGCACCAGGAGAGGTGGTCGTGGATCGGGGTCCGCTGGCCGGGCAGCCAGACCAGGGCGACCACGGAGAAGCTGCCGTCGGTCTCGGCGTGCAGCAGGTGCTGGCGGTAGCGGTCGGGGTCGCCCTCGCAGTGCTCGGGGCCGAGCAGGTCCGGCGCCCCGAGGTGCGGGGCGATGCGTTCACCGACCAGGTAGGCCGTCAGCTCGGGGGGCAGCCCGCGCCCGACGGTCTCCCGGATCTCCTCGACGAGGCCGCTCATGCGCCGGGTACAGGCGGCGGTGACTGCCCTGGGTGCGGTGGTTGTCATGCTGGCAGGGTCGGACCGGACGACCCATCACGTCCAAGGAGGGATTCTTGGCGAACTCCCCCTTCCCGCTTATGGATGGGCCGTCCTACAGCTGTCCCGCGGGTGGGCCGTCCCGGCGGCGTCCTGCGCCGCTCAGCAGCCGGACCGGGCGGCGGCCGCCCGCCGGAGCTCCTCGACCACCACCGCGGTGGCGGGCACCCGCAGGTGCTCGCGCAGCACGTACGCGCAGACCCGGCGGAACTGGTGCGGCTCGACCAGGCGACCGGTGACCTTCTGGTGGCACATGAAGGCCAGCACCAGCGAGGGCATCAGCGCGATGCCGACCCCGGCGGCGACCAGGCTCTGCACGGCGAGGTTGTCGTCGGTGGTGAACACCACGTCCGGAGCGTAGCCCTGGTCGGCGCAGATCTGCAGCAGATTGGCCCGGCAGCGCGGGCAGCCGGCGATCCAGCGGTCCTCGGTGAGGTCGGCCAGGCGCACCGCGTGCCGCCGCGCGAGCGGGTGGCCGACCGGGAGCAGGACGGTGAGCCGGTCCTCCAGCAGGGGGATCTCGGCGAGTTCGTCCGGGACCGGGACGCTCCCCGCACCGGCGTAGCTGAAGGAGAGGGCGACGTCGCACTCGCCGCGCAGCAGCCGCTGCACCGACTCCGGGGGTTCGGCCTCGGTCAGCTCGACCCGTACGCCCGGGTGCTCGGCCAGCAGCCGGGCCATGGTCTCGGGGATCAGGGTGGCGTTGGCACTGGGGAAGCCGCAGATCCTGACCCGCCCGGCCCGCAGCCTGGCGAGCGCGCCGAGTTGCTGCTGGGCCGCGGCGAGCGAACCGAGGATGGTCCCGGCGTGCCGGGCCAGCGCCTCGCCGGCCTCGGTCAGCCGCAGGCCGCGCCCGGCCCGGGTGAACAGCGGGACGCCCGCGGTGCGCTCCAGCGCCTTCATCTGCTGGGTGACGGCGGGCTGGGTGTAGCCGAGCTCGCGGGCCGCTGCGGAGTACGAGCCGCTGGTGACCACCTGGTGAAAGGTCTTGATGTGCCGTGAGTCGAACACCCCTCAATGATAAGCAGAATTTGGGGTACCGAGGTCAAGTCCCCTCAGCCGCTTTGACATCACCCGTCACGGACCGGCCGCGTCACCGGCGGCGGTCACCCGCGGCCGTCACCGGTCGCGCCGGCCCTTGGCCAGCCAGCCCAGCGCCGCGCCGGCCAGCAGCGTGGCCGCCAGCGCGATCCACAGCGGGGCCGTCACCGTGAACACCCAGAACTGGATCTTCACCCGCTCCAGGTTGGCGAACAGGAACCAGACCGCCAGGATGACGATCACCACGATGGCGATCACCCTGGTCGGGACGCCCGCGATCTCACCGCGCTTGTTGGCCCCCGAGGAGCCGTCGGAAATCTTGGTCACCCCCGCAGTCTGCGCCGCACCCACCCGGACCGGGGCTGCGCCGCCCGGGGTTGGCCCGGGCGGCGCAACGCGGTACACCCGTACGGGCCACCGCGCCCGCCCGGGCCCTCACTCCTGCTGCTGCTCCTGTTCCTCCCCGAGCCGTCAGCGCTCGTCCCGCCAGGACCGCCACAGCGCCGCGTACGGCCCCTCGGCCGCCACCAGCTCGGGGTGACTGCCGTACTCGCTGATCCGGCCCTGCTCGACCACCGCGATCACATCCGCGTCGTGCGCGGTGTGCAGCCGGTGCGCGATGGCGATCACCGTCCGGCCGTCCAGCACCCTGGCCAGCGAGCGCTCCAGGTGCCGGGCCGCCCGCGGGTCCAACAGCGAGGTGGCCTCGTCCAGCACCAGGGTGTGCGGGTCGGCCAGCACCAGGCGGGCCAGTGCCAGTTGCTGCGCCTGGGCCGGGGTCAGCGCGGTACCGCCCGAGCCGACCTCGGTGTCCAGCCCGGCGGGCAGTGCGTCGGCCCACTCGACCGCGTCCACCGCGGCCAGCGCGGCGCGCAGCTCGGTGTCGTCCGCCTCCGGGCGGGCCAGGCGCAGGTTGTCCCGCAGGGTGCCCACGAACACGTGGTGCTCCTGGTTGACCAGCGCCACCTGGGTGCGGACCCGCTCGGCCGGCATCCTGGACAGCTGCGCCCCGCCGAGCGTGACGGTCCCCCGGCCGGGGGCGTAGATCCCGGCCAGCAGCCGGCCCAGCGTCGACTTGCCCGCCCCGGACGGACCGACCAGCGCGACCCGGCTGCCGGGCGCCACGTCCAGGCTGATGCCGTGCAGCACGTCGGCGCCCTCCCGGTAGCCGAACCCGACCTCCCGCGCGGTCACCCGCAGCCCGTCCGGGTGCGCGCCCTCGTCGGTGTCCGGGTCCGGCACCTCGCGCACCCCGACCAGCCGGGCCAGCGAGGCCTGGCCGACCTGCAGTTCGTCGTACCAGCGCAGGATCATGTCCACCGGGTGGGTGAGCGCCTGCGCGTACAGCACGCCCGCGGTGAGCTGGCCGACGCCGATCCAGCCGTTCAGCGCGTACAGCCCGCCGAGCACCAGGGTGCCCAGCATCGCCAGCGCGTACGTCGCCTCCACGGTCGGGAACCAGGTGACCCGCAGCCAGAGCGTGTACCGCTCCCAGGCCAGCCACTCCCGGATCTTCCGGTCGGTCAGCGTGACCCGCTCCTCGCCGAGGCGCAGCGCCTCGACCGTCCGCCCGGCGTCCACCGTCTCGGCCAGCACGGTGTTGACGGCCGCGTACCCGGCCGACTCCGAGCGGTACGACTGCGGGGCGCGGCGGAAGTACCAGCGGGAGGAGGCCAGCAGCAGCGGCAGGCCGATCAGCGCGCTGACCGCCAGCAGCGGTGAGGTGAGCACCAGCGCCCCGGCGACCAGCACCAGCGAGACCACCGCGACGGCCAGCTCCGGCACCGCCTCGCGGACCGACTTGGCGAGCCGGTCGACGTCGGTGGTGCCGCGGGAGACCAGGTCGCCGGTGCCGGCCCGCTCCAGGACACCCGGCGGCAGCGCCACCGAGCGGACCAGGAAGTCCTCCCGCAGGTCGGCCAGCACCTCCTCGCCGAGCACCCCGCCGCGCAGCCGAGACAGCCCGGTGAACGCGGACTGCACCACCAGCGCCGCCAGGTACCAGCCGACCGCGGCCAGTACCTCGCCCTCGGCGGTGCCCGTGCTGAGCGACTCCACCAGCGACCCCAGCACCCACGGCCCGACCAGCCCCGCCAGGGTGGCCACGGTGTGCAGCAGCACCACCCCGGCCAGTCCCGAGCGGTGCCGGCGGGCCATCAGCCGCACGTACGCGCGGACCGCGGCCGGCGAGCCGACCGGCAGCATGGTGGCCGGTCCGCTCTCCTCGACGACGGGCGGCTTCATACCGGCTCCTTCACGGGTCGGTCCCCGGTCACCGGGGTCTCGTCCTCGCGGGTGACCACCGCGCGGTAGTGCGGGTCGGCGGCGAGCAGCTCGCGGTGCCGGCCGGTGGCGGCGACCCGGCCGTCGCGCACCAGGACCACGGTCTCGGCCCGGTCCAGCAGCAGCGGGCTGGTCGCGAGGACCACCGTGGTGTGTCCGGCGCGCAGGCCGGCGAGCGCCGCGGCGATCCGCGACTCGGTGTGCGCGTCGACCGCGCTGGTCGGCTCGTCGAGCACCAGCACCGGCGGGTCGGCCACCAGCGAGCGGGCCAGCGCCAGCCGTTGGCGCTGGCCGCCGGACAGGGAGCGGCCGCGCTCGGTGATCCGGGCCGCCATGGCGTCCCCCGCGCACTCGGGCGAGCCGTCCACCAGGGCGTCCAGCACGTCCCCGGCCTGGGCCGCGGCCAGTGCCTCGGCGGCGGTCACCCGGCCGGAGCGGGGGACGTCGAGCAGTTCGGCGAGGGTGCCGGAGAGCAGCACCGGCTCCTTGTCGTGCACCAGGACGGCGGCTCTGGCGTCGGCCAGCGGGACCTCGTCCAGGACCGTCCCGCCGAGGCGGACCCCCGGCCCCGCCGGCTCGCCGTCGGCCGGTGGCAGGTGGCCGCCGAGCCGGGCGGCCAGTTCACCGGCGAGGTCCGGGTCGCCGCAGACCACGGCGGTCAGCCGGCCGGCCCGGGCGGTCAGCCCGGTGGCCGGGTCGTACAGGTCGCCGTGGCCGGGTCGGGTGAGCGCGGCGGCCGCACCGGTGCCGTCGGTGCCCCTGGTCAGGGCGAGCACCCGGGTGGCCCGCCCGGCGGAGACCCGGGCGACGCTGTAGGCGTGCGCGGCCTCGCCGAGGATCCGCAGCGGGGCGGCCAGGAAGGCGGTGGCGCCGTACACGGCGACCAGCTGGCCGATCCCGATCCGGCCGGTCACGGCGAGGTGAGCGCCGTACCAGGTGACCCCGACCACGAACAGGCCGGGCAGCAGGACCTGCTGGGCCTGCATCAGGGCCCAGATCCGGCTGGCCCGCACCGCCGCGGCCCGCACCCGCTGGGAGGCGGCCCGGTAGCGCTGCAGGAACAGCTCCTCGCCGCCGATGCCGCGCAGCACCCGCAGCCCGGCGACGGTGTCGGCGGCCAGCTCGGTGGCCTTGCCGCCGAGCGCCCGCTGCTCGTCGTAGCGGCGCTCGAACGGGCCGAGCAGCGGCCAGACGGCCACCGCGAGGACCGGGACGCCGAGCAGCACGGCCGCGCCCAGCAGCGGCTGCTGCACCAGCACGACCAGGCTGACCCCGAGCCAGACCAGGACCGCGGCGCGGACCCGGGCGACCAGCTCCACGTACCAGCCGATCTTCTCGACGTCGCCGCTGCTGACGGCGACGATCTCGCCGGTGGCGATCGAGCGGGACAGCCCGGCGCCCAGGTGCGAGGCCTGGCGGGCCACCAGCTGGCGCAGCTGGGAGGCGGCGGTGATCCAGTTCCACACCGCCTGGCGGTGCAGCAGTACGCAGCCGGTGGTCTGCAGGACGGACAGCACGAGGGCGAGGGCTCCGGCCCGCCACAGTCCGGCCCGGTCGTGCTCGACGACGGCCTGGATGCCCAGTCCCAGGGCGGTGGGCAGGGCGGCCATGCCGCCCAGCTCCAGCACGCCCCACCAGGTGGCGAGCAGTTGGCCGCGGCGCTGGCTGCGGCGCAGCCAGCGCAGGAAGGCGGTCGGGGTGGAGATGTCGGGGGTGCCCGGATCCGGCATGGGCAGGGGTTCGAGCGGCATGACGCTCCGATTGCGCTGTGCTGACAGGGGCTACGCGGCGAGCTGCCGGGGCTACGCGGCAGGGTGCCGGGGTCGCGCTCCGGCGGGCGGGCGCGGCGACGCGCCCCGGTTCGCGGATGCGCCGGGGCGGAGCTCTGGGGCTGGGGGGCTGGGGTCTCGTCAGGACGTCATGGGCACCGAGCGTGCCGGTCCGGTGTGACGTACGCAACAGGTTTTCCGGTCGGGGTGGTGCGGTTGCGGGCGCCGTGGCCCCGGGGTCGCGGACGGGTTCACCGGATCCGGTGAAATCCGGCCGGGCGGGAATCATCCGCCGCCCCCGGGAGTTCGCCAATGACGGAATCATTGGACGACCAGAGGGGCACCCCTTCTCGTGAGCACCATCCCCAGCGTCACCCTGAACAACGGCGCGGTGATCCCGCAGCTCGGCTTCGGTGTCTGGCAGGTCCCGGACGCGGAGGCCACGCCGGCCGTGCGCACCGCCATCGAGGCGGGCTACCGCTCGATCGACACAGCCGCGATCTACGAGAACGAGGTCGGCACCGGCCGGGCCGTCGCGGAGGCCGGCGTGCCCCGCGAGGAGCTGTTCATCACCACCAAGCTGTGGAACTCGGGCACCCGTGACTGGTCGGGTGCGGCCGGCCGGGCGGCCGTCCGGCAGGAGTTCGACGCGTCGCTCGAGAAGCTGGGCCTGGACTACCTCGACCTGTACCTGATCCACTGGCCGCGCCCGATGCACGGCACCTTCCTGAACGTCTGGGAGGCGGTCGCCGGGCTGCTCGACGACGGCCGGGTCAAGTCGGTCGGCGTCTCCAACTTCGGCATCCCGCAGCTCGAGACGCTGATCAAGGAGAGCTCGGTGGTGCCCGTGCTCAACCAGGTCGAGCTGCACCCGTACTTCCCGCAGCAGGAGCTGCGCGACTTCCAGGCCCAGCACGGCATCGCCGCCGAGGCCTGGAGCCCGCTCGGCCAGGGCGGCGAGCTGCTGTCGGAGCCCGCGCTGGTGAAGATCGCCGAGAAGCACGGCCGCACGGTCGCCCAGGTGGTGCTCCGCTGGCACCTGCAGAGCGGCGTGATCGCGATCCCGAAGTCCGTGACCCCCTCGCGGATCCGGGAGAACCTCGCGGTGACCGGCTTCGAGCTGGACGCCGAGGACCTGGCCGCGATCGCCGCCGTGCAGACCGGCGTACGGATCGGCCCGGACCCGCAGGGGTTCGACTGGAACTGACCTCCCGGCTCCGCACCCGGGCGGTCGAAGCCTGATGGGCCGTCACCCACGTAGGGGTGACGGCCCATCGGGCGCCCTGGCGAATCGTTACAGCCGATCCGCGGTCGAGATCGAGGAGGACCGGCTACAGCCGGGCCGCCTTGGCCAGCAGGGCCATCGCCGGCTCGTGCTCGTCCGCGTCGAGCGGGGCGAGCAGCAGCTGCTGGACCTCGCGCACGCCCGCCGCCGAGCGGTGCAAGAGGTCCTGGCCGTCCGGCGAGAGCGAGAGCAGGTTGCGCCGGCCGTCCGAGGGGTCACGGCGCCGCAGCACCAGGCCCCGGCGCACCAGCCGGCTGACCATCTCCGCCATGGTCGCCTTGTCGAGCGAGGCCAGCTCGCCGACGGTCCGCTGGTCCGCACCCGGCTCGGTCTCCAGCGCGTCGAGCACCGCGTACTGCGGAGCCGTCAGTTCGGAGCCGACCTTCTCGGACCAGAGCTTGGTGTGCACCTGCTGTGCCACCCGGATCAGATAGCCGATCGCCCGCTGGGCGTCCAGCATCGGCCGGGCGTCGGTCATGACGGCGACCGCCGCAGGCTCCAGCCTGGCTATCTTCGACATCACCCGGACGATTTCGAGCTGCTCGTCGGGGTTGAGCGGTTCGAACAGCGTGCGCTGCACGCGGACCACGCCGCCGGTGGCCTCGCGCACGGCCTGCGCGCCGTTCTGCGAGAGGGCCAGCAGCTTGCGCCGGCCGTCGGCCGGATCGCGGCGGCGGAGCACCAGGCCGCGCCGCACCAGGCGGGCGACCATCTCGGCCATCGTGGCCTTGTCGAGCGAGGCCCGCTCGCCCACCGTGCGCTGGTCGGCGCCCGGTTCGAGGGCCAGTACGAGCAGCACGGCGAACTGCGGAGCCGTCAGCTCGGTACCGACGAATTCGGACCACAAGCGGGTGTGTACCTGCTGGGCCACGCGGATGAGGTGGCCGGGCGACTGCTGCAGTCGGCCGGTCACGCGGGTTGTCGGGATCTCCCCCAGCACCATGAAATCCGTCCCGGTGTCACGCCCGGTGTGTGTGGGACACCCGAGCGGGGCAGTAACGGCGAGTGAGCATCCCGCTGTGATGGAAGGCACGCCAGCCGTGCAGCCGGTGGCTGCTGGCGCACACTATACAAACGGTCGGCCTGTGCTGGCAGGCAGGGGCCAATAGTAGACGCATGTTCGGTGAAGTTGGCATATTTCCCCGGCCTGTCGGGGTCGTGTCAGACGGTGGTTCACCCGCTCGGATCCGAGCCGCCCTCACCCTCCGTCACCTGCGGCGCTGCCCTCTGGCCCGGAATACTACTCGCCGGTAAGGTGGCCGCGCACACGCAGCGCCACCATCCCCCGCCCCGGCCCCGGCCCGGACGGAGCACCCGGGGGAGGCCGCCGTCAACGCTCCGGCCTCGCCCGTCACCCCACCGAGAGAGACGAGTACGAGCATGACCGAGCAGATCACCAGGGTCGCGATCGTGACCGGCGCGGCCCGCGGCATCGGCGCCGCCACCGCCCTGCGGCTGGCAGCGGACGGCTACGCGGTCGCGGTGGTCGACCTCGCCGAGGAGGCGGCCGGGGAGACCGTGCAGCGGATCACCGCCGCGGGCGGCCGCGCACTGGCGGTGGGCGCCGACGTCTCGGACGCCGGCCAGGTGCAGGCCGCCGTCGACCGGATCGCCGAGGAGCTGGGCGCCCCGGTGGTGCTGGTCAACAACGCCGGCGTGCTCCGCGACAACCTGCTGTTCAAGATGTCCGAATCCGACTGGGACACCGTGATGGACGTGCACCTCAAGGGCGCCTTCCTGATGACCCGCGCGGTGCAGAAGCACATGGTGGACGCCGGCTTCGGCCGGATCGTGAACCTCTCCTCCTCCTCCGCCCAGGGCAACCGCGGCCAGGCCAACTACTCCACCGCCAAGGCCGGCCTGCAGGGCTTCACCAAGACCCTGGCGATCGAGCTGGGCAAGTTCGGCATCACCGCCAACGCGGTCGCACCCGGCTTCATCGCCACCGACATGACGGCCGCCACCGCGGCCCGGGTGGGCATGGGGTTCGAGGACTTCAAGGCCGCCGCGGCCACCCAGATCCCGGTCGGCCGGGTCGGCGTCCCGGAGGACATCGCCAACACGATCTCCTTCCTGACCGGCGAGGGCGCCGGCTTCGTCTCCGGCCAGGTCATCTACGTGGCCGGCGGCCCGCTCGACTGAGCACCCCCGGCGGGCGCCACCGGTCGCGACACGCCGGGCGGCTCGCCGTGCGGGCGGCGGGCCGGAAGGTCCACACTCGAGAGGAGGCCGGTCGCCCGCCCGGCGGCCTGCCGACACCCTCTCCCCGGAGGCCCTACATGTCCAAACCCAGTGACGTCGACTCCATGCCGACCCCGGACCACCTGCTGCACACCGGCGCCGAGAACCCCGTCGACCCCGAGGACCTGGTGCGCGCCTCGGGCCGCGAACCCACCCCGGAGCTGATCGAGAAGGCCCGGCAGGATCTGGCCAAGTACGGCGCCGCGGCAGTGGAGCGCCTGCTGCCCTGACCGGCACCGGTAAAGCACCCGTCCGGCACCCGAGGCCCCGCAGTGATGCGGGGCCTCTGGCATGTCCAGACATGGACACTTCACGTCAGAACTGTGGTCAAGCGCCTTGGGCTGCGCTATACCTGCTCAGAGTTGCTCATTACTGCACCGTGAGAGGTGATTATGCGCAAATCTGTGCACCATCCGCTCATACGGCCGGCCGCTCTGGCTCTCGCCGCCGCACTAACCCTCACCGCCGCCGGTCTCACCACCGCACTCGCCCCCACCGCCGTGGCGGCGGTCACCAGCGCGGGCGCCGTCACCGCGTTCAGCGCCGACGGCGCCGTCTACTCGATCTCGGCGGGCACCGCCCGGGCCCGGGTCAGCTTCACCACCGACCGGGTCTTCCGGATCGAGCTGGCCCCGAACGGCACCTTCACCGACCCGACCGGCAGCGACATCGTCCTCCCGCAGGGCGCACCGCCGGCCACCACCTGGCGGGACGCCGGCGACCGGTATGAGATCTCCACCACCGCGGTGACCCTGCGGGTCTACAAGTCGGCCCTGCGGTTCGCGCTGTACCGGGCCGACGGCAGCCAGGTGTGGTCCGAGTCCAAGCCGCTCAGCTGGGACGGCAAGGCCACCACCCAGACGCTGGCCCGGGGCGCCGCCGAGCAGTTCTTCGGCACCGGCGAGCAGAACGGCTCGTTCACCTACCGCGGCCGGACCGTCCAGGTCGGCCAGGACACCAACTGGAACGAGGGCGGCCACCCCAACTCGGTGCCGTTCTACCTCTCCTCGGCCGGCTACGGCGTCTTCCGCAACACCTACGCCCCCGGAAGTTACGCCTTCACCGACCCGGTCGCCACCACCGAGCAGGAACTGCGCTTCGACGCCTACTACTTCGCCGGCCCGAGCGCCAAGGACGTGATCGGCCAGTACACCTCGCTCACCGGCAAGCCCTTCCTGCCGCCGGTCTACGGCCTGGAGATGGGCGACTCCGACTGCTACCTGCACAACGCCAACCGCGGCGAGCGGCACACCCTGGACGCGCTAGCCGTCGCCGACGGGTACCGGGCCAACGACATGCCGAACGGCTGGATGCTGGTCAACGACGGCTACGGCTGCGGCTACGAGGACCTCGCCCGGACCGCCCAGGGCCTCCAGCAGCGCAAGATGCAGCTGGGCCTGTGGACCGAGAACGGCCTCTCCCAGCTCGCCGACCAGGTGAAGGCCGGCCAGCGGATCGCCAAGCTGGACGTCGCCTGGGTGGGCTCCGGCTACAAGTTCGCCCTCGACGGCTGCAAGGCCGCCTACCGGGGCATCGAGGACAACAGCGACGCCCGCGGCTTCACCTGGGCCCCGGAGAGCTGGTCCGGCGCGCAGCGCTGCGGGGTGCAGTGGAGCGGCGACCAGTCCGGCAGCTGGGACTACATCCGCTGGCAGATCCCCACCTACGCCGGCGCCACCATGTCTGGCATGGCGTACAACAGCGGCGACGTGGACGGCATCTTCGGCGGCAGCGCCAAGACCTACACCCGCGACCTGCAGTGGAAGTCCTTCCTGCCGGCCATCATGTCGATGGACGGCTGGGCGCCCAGCGACAAGCAGCCCTACCGGTACGGGGATCCGTACACCGCGATCAATCGCAAGTACCTCAAGCTCAAGGAGTCGCTGCTCCCCTACATGTACAGCTACGCCGCCGAGGCGACCCGCACCGGCGTCGGCCCGGTCCGGCCGCTGGCGCTGGAGTACCCGGACGACCCGGTGACCGCGACGGACGCGGTGAAGTACGAGTTCCTCAGCGGTGCGGACTTCCTGGTCGCGCCGGTGTACTCGGACACCTCGGTGCGGGACGGCATCTACCTGCCCAAGGGCACCTGGGTGGACTACTGGACCGGCCGCAGCTACCAGGGCCCGACCACCGTCAACGGCTACCAGGCACCGCTGGACACCCTGCCGCTGTTCGTCAAGGCGGGTGCCGCGGTCCCGATGTGGCCGGGCGTCAGCTCCTACCTCGACCGCACCGCCGCCTCGCCGCTGGCCTGGGACGTCTATCCGCAGGGCCACAGCTCCTTCACCCTGTACGAGGACGACGGCGTGACCCGGCAGCACCGCAGCGGGAAGTCCGCGACCCAGACCGCCACGGTGGACGCCCCCGCGAGCGGCGCCGGTCAGGTGCGGATCGACGTCGGCGCCAGCGTCGGCGACTTCACCGGTAAACAGACCGCCCGGCCGTACGCCTTCACCGTGCACTCCACCACCGCGCCCACCCGGGTCGCGCTGGGCGGCCGGGCCCTGCCGCAGCAGGCCTCCAAGGCCGCGTTCGACGCGGCGGCCGAGGGCTGGTGGTACGACCCGGCGGACCGCGCCGGGGTGGTGAACGTGAAGACCGCGGCGCTCTCCACCGGGTCCGCGTTCCAGCTGGTGCTGGACGGTGCGAGTGCGGTCGGCGGCACCACCACGCCGCCCGACCCGGGCGGCCCGCGGGCCGACAGCTGGGCGAGCGACCTGCCCTGGGTCAGCTCGGTGAACGGCTGGGGCCCGGCCGAGCGGGACCGCAGCAACGGCGAGCAGGGGGCCGCGGACGGCGGGCCGATCACGCTGAACGGCACCGTGCACCAGAAGGGGATCGGCGCGCACGCCGCCTCCGACATCGAGTTCCTGACCGGCGGCCACTGCTCCTCCTTCACCGCCTCGGTCGGGATCGACGACGAGATCAGCGGCTACGGGGACGTCACCTTCTCGGTCCGGGCGGACGGGGCCACCCTGTGGACCTCCCCGACCCTGGGGTCCTCGTCGGCGCCGCTGGCGGTCGACGTCCCGCTCGGCGGCGCGCAGCGGGTGGACCTGGTGGTGACCAGCGTCGGCACCGCCACCGGTGACCACGGCGACTGGGGCTCGGCCCGCTTCCACTGCTCCTGACCGGACGGCGGCCGTCCCCTACCAGGGGCGGCCGCCGTCCGGCCACACCGTCCCCATTTTCCGGCCATTCCCGGGTGGTGACGTGAAATCAATTGGAGATTCCTCCTCCGCTCGGCACTCGAGGACCCGCGGAGGGACACGCACGCACATTTACAGTATCATCACACCATTCTGACCAGCAGATTTCCGGCAATCGCCGGAGCGCTCCGCCGGGCCCGGGTAATCTCTGGTGCGTGCCAGCCAGAATTGAATCCACCGACTCCGAAAATGCCTCCGCCCAGGACGGATCCGCCACCGAGTCGGGATGGCCGCCGATCAGCAGACGGCACGCCATGGTGTTCGCTCTCACCGGCATCGGCTACCTGCTCGTGGTGGTCGGAATTCTCTGCGACACCCCGCTGGTCGACCTCGACTGGGCGTTCAAGCAGCTGCGGCCGTACCGCCGCTGGCCCGAGCTGGAGCCCTTCCTGGACGTCTGGGTGGTGGCCGGCCAGCGCGGCCCCACCGCCATCGCCGCCTGCCTGTGGCTGGGCTGGCGCTCGCACCGCACCGGGACACTGCGCCCGCTGCTGGTGATGGGCCTGGCCCTGCTGCTGCTCAACGTCACCGTGGGCAGCGTCAAGATCGTCACCGGTCGGCTCGGCCCGCACTACGCCCACTACGTGGGCTCCCCCGAACTCTTCTCGGGCGGGAACATCTTCCCCTCCGGCCACACCGCCAACGCGGTGGTCACCTGGGGCGTGCTCGCGTACCTGGCCACCCGGCTCCGGCGCACCGGCGCGGTGCTGGCCGGTGCCACCGCCGTGTCGATCGGCCTGACCACGGTCTACCTGGGCACCCACTGGCTCTCGGACGTGCTGGCCGGCTGGGCCGCCGGGCTGCTGGTGCTGCTGGTGCTGCCGCCGGCCGAGCCCCTGATCGCCGCCGTCGACGCCCGGATCGCCGCCCGCCGCGGACGCCGCCGGGCCGCCACCGGGCCCGCCGGACCGCCGACGGCCGCCGACCGCTCGCCCCGCGCCGCCACCCGGGTCCCGTTCCCGGCCCAGCGGTCGGTCGCCGGGTCCGCCCCGTGCCAGGCCCCCGCCCCGGCCAGGCGGCCGGGCGAGGGCCCCGCCCGGCGCTCAGCCCTGCCAGGCCCGCTCCACCACGCCGTCCCGCACCAGGAGGTTGAGCCGGTCCGCGCGGTACTCCAGGGTGATCAACGCCCCCGGCGCCAGCTCCCGGACGGTCTCCACCCCCAGGCGGACGGCCAGCTCCCTGGCCCGTTCGACCGGCAGGCCCACGTACTGCGCGGTGCCGGACATCAGCGTCCCCCTTGCCTCTCGTCCTACTCTGGAAGGGTAGACCGACCCGGATCCGAGGCGACCGCCGATGCGTCCAGCGAAGACCCCGAAGGTGTGGCGGAGCGGCACCGAGCCCGCCACCGCCCGGAGTGACCTGAAGCTGCGATTCCTGCTGTCGGTGCTGTTCACCCCGCTGTTCGCCCTGATGACGGCCGGCTTCGCGATCTGGGCCGCCCGGGCCACCTCCACCGACGATCCCAGCCAGGCGCTGCTCACCGTCTTCGCCGTGGTCTGCGGGCTGCTCACGCTCTTCGCCGTGCTGGACCTGGTGGTGGTGGTCCGCCGCCGGCGCACCGAACTCTGACACCCCGCCGCCTCGGCGGCCCGACAGGGCGTCACCGGCCGCGCTGTCAAGGGCTACCGCAGCGGACGCGAGCATGACACCGTACGGGCATGCGTCTTCGAGCCACCCTGCTGGCCTGTACGGCCGCCGCCGCCCTCACCCTCTCCGCCTGCTCCAGCTCCGGCAGCACCGCCGCCGGGACGGCGCCGAGCACCTCCGCGCCTTCCGCAGCGTCCTCCGCCGCGGGCTCCCCGTCCGGTGCCGTCGCGCCGTCCGAGCCCGCCCCGCAGGGGTCCTCGGCCGCGCCGGAGGCGTCCAAGCCCGCGCCCCCGGCCGACGCCGGACTGCCGCCCGCCCCCGACGCCGCGGCCACCGCGAAGCTGGTCGCCGCCCTGGACGCGATCGACCCCGACATCGTCGCGGGCAAGCCGGAGAAGGCCGTCGAAGCCGCCCGCAACCAGTGCCAGGCCATCTTCAGCTTCCCCAAGGACCGGCAGAAGCTGATCGACCTGACCAACCAGCGCTTCACCTCCGCCAAGCACCCAGAGGGCTTCGGCGCCCAGAAGGCGGAGCAGATCCTCACCGCCCTCCAGGCCGACCTCTGCCCGGCACCCCGCTGAGCCGGCCGCGTCCGGGGGACCCGGCCGACCGCTCCTCAGCCGTGGCCCAGTCCCTCCGGCGCCGGCCGGTGCAGCTGGGGTGAGCGCGAGTACACCAGCGCGGTCAGCGCCACCGCGCTCCCCACCCCCAGCAGCACCACACCGAGGCCGAGCGGCAGCGCCACCGCCCCCAGCAGACCGCCGGCGAACATCCCCAGGACGGTCGCCAGCCGCTGCAGCCTGGTCAGGCTGCCCGGCGTGCCGGCGGTCCGGGCCGAGCGCGGCGAGGCGACGTCGGCGACCAGCTTGACCAGGGTGGTCTGCGCCAGGGTGGTGGGCATCTCCGGGATCCCGGCCTGCAGGATGACCCGGCTGCGCCACCCCATCGCGAAGGTGAGCAGCACGAACACGGTCGTGGCGTGGCTCCCCTGCAGCGTCCCGCCGTGGCCGGCCGTGGCGACGGCGTAGCCGCCGGCGGCCAGCAGCAGGGTGGACTCCACCGACATGCCCACCACGAACCACCGCCGCCGCCGGGCCAGCCGCCGGCTGACCATGAGGTGGGCGGCGGCCGCCCCGGCCACGAAGCCCGCCAGGGCGAGCGCCGGGCGGCCGATCGGCAGTCCCTCGGAGCCGCCGATGCCGAAGGCGAGCAGCAGCAGGTTCCCGGTGGCCAGCGCCGCGAAGGCGTGCCCGAGCCCGAGGAAGCTGACCGCGTCCACCATGCCGCTGGTGACGGTGAGCGCGGTCAGCACGCCGGTGATCCGGACCTCGATCCGATCGGCCATCCGCATCCCTCGCCTCCCCCCGCGGGGCTACTTGCCGCCCACCGCCTGCTTCACCAAGGTCCGCCCGAAGTCCCACATCAGGCCGCTCCCCCGGTGCGCGTCGTCCATCACCTCGGTGAACGCGGCCATGAAGCGCTCCACCTCCCGTTCGGTGATGATCAGCGGCGGGATGAGCTTGATGACCTCCAGGTGGTCGCCGGAGACCTGGGTGAGGATCCGGTGCCGCTGGAGCAGCGGCACCACCACCATCTGCGCGAACAGGCCCTTGCGGGCCGCCTGCAGCGCCGTCCACCCGGTCCGCAGCTTGAGCGACTTCGGCCGGCCGAACTCGATGCCGATCATCAGCCCGCGCCCGCGGACCTCGGCCAGCAGCTCGTACTTCTCCACCAGCGCGGTCAGCTGCTCCCGGAACAGGTCCCCGATCCGGCGGGCGTTGGCCACCACCTGCTCGTCCCGCATCACCTGCAGGGTGGCCAGCCCCGCCGCCATCGCCTGGGCGTTGGAGCCGAAGGAGGCCGAGTGCACCAGCACCCGGTCCATCGAGGAGTACACCTTCTCGAAGATCCACCCCTTGCCGAGGGTGGCGCCGACCGGCACGTACCCGCCTGAGAGCGCCTTGGCGGCGCACACCAGGTCGGGCAGCACGCCCTCCTCGTGCTGGTACGCGAAGAAGTCGCCGGTGCGGCCGATCCCGGTCTGCACCTCGTCGCAGATCAGCAGGGCCTTGTGCTCGTGCAGCAGGTCCTGGGCGGCCCGCAGCCAGCCGGGCGGGGCCGCGTGCACGCCCTTGCCCTGCACCGGCTCCACGATCAGCGCCGCGACGTCGCCCCGGCGCAGCTCCCCGGCCAGCGCGCCGAGGTCGCCGAGCGGGATCGCGGTGTCCGGCAGCAGCGGGTCGAAGCCCTTGCGGAAGCCCTGCTCGCCGTTGACCGACAGCGAGCCGGCGGTCAGCCCGTGGAAGGCGTGGTCGCAGTAGAGCACCCGCCGCCTGCCGGTGGCGTACCGGGCGAACTTCAGCGCGGTCTCGACCGCCTCGGTGCCGCTGTTGCCGAAGAAGACCCGGTCCAGGCCGGGGGCGTACGACAGCAGCTGCTCGGCGAGCAGGCCGGGCAGCGGGGAGCAGTCGAAGCGGGTCAGGTCGGGCAGGCCGAGGTCGATCACCTGGTGGATCGCGTCGCGGACCACCGGGTGGTGCCGGCCGAGGGCGAAGATGCCGAACCCGGCCAGCATGTCCAGGTAGGAGTTGCCCTCGGCGTCGTAGAAGTACGGGCCCTCGGCGCGCTCGTAGTAGCGGTCGAAGCCGATGGTGTGCAGCATCCGGGGCAGCTGCGGGTTGAGGTACTCGGCCTGGAGCCGGTAGCGCTCGGCGCCGCGTTCGGCGATCAGGGCGGCGAGGTCGAGGGGGCGGGCGGGGCGGTCAGCCGGCATGGTGCGGGTTCGCTCCTCGGATCGGCAGCAGGCGCTTGGCGAAGGCGGCGGTCTGGGCGGCGACGCCCGTTCCGGTGAGGCCGATCTCCTCGAGGATCTCGCCCCGGCCGGCGTGGTTCAGGAACTCCTGCGGGATGCCGAGCTCGCGCAGCGGGGTGTCGACGCCGCCGTCGCGCAGGGCCTGGGCGACGGCGGAGCCGACCCCGCCGGCCCGGCCGTTGTCCTCGACGGTGACCACCATCCGGTGCGCGGCGGCCAGCGAGACCAGGGCCGGGTCGACCGGCTTGACCCAGCGCGGGTCGACCACGGTGGCGGTGAACCCCTCGGCGGCCAGCAGCGCGGCCGCGTCCAGGCAGGCGGGGGCCATCGCGCCCACGGCGACCAGCAGGACGTCCGGGTTGGGCCCGGTGCGCGCCAGGACGTCGACCCCGCCGATCCGCTCGATCGCGGGCACCGCCGGGCCGAGGTCGCCCTTGGGGAAGCGCAGCACGGTCGGCGCGTCGGACACCGCGACGGCCTCGCGCAGCTGGGCGCGCAGCTGTTCGGCGTCGCGCGGGGCGGCCAGCCGCAGCCCGGGGACGACCTGGAGGATCGACATGTCCCACATGCCGTTGTGCGAGGCGCCGTCGTTGCCGGTGACCCCGGCCCGGTCGAGCACGAAGGTGACGCCGAGGCGGTGCAGGGCGACGTCCATCAGGACCTGGTCGAAGGCCCGGTTGAGGAAGGTCGCGTAGACGGCGACCACGGGGTGCAGCCCGCCGGTGGCCAGGCCCGCGGCGCTGGCGACGGCGTGCTGCTCGGCGATGCCGACGTCGAAGGTCCGCTCGGGGTAGGCGGCGGCGAACTTGGCGAGGCCGACCGGCTGGAGCATCGCCGCGGTGATGGCCACCACGTCCGGGTACTCGGCGCCCAGCGCCAGCAGCTCGGAGCCGAACACCGAGGTCCAGGAGGTCCCGGCGGAGGGCGAGATGGGCAGGCAGGTGTACGGGTCGATCGGGTTGACGGCGTGGAAGCGGTCCGCCTCGTCCTGCTCGGCCGGGCGGTAGCCGCGGCCCTTGACTGTCAGGCAGTGCACGATGACCGGGCCGCCGTAGTGCCGGGCCTGGCGCAGCGCCTGTTCGACGGCGCCGATGTCGTGGCCGTCGATCGGGCCGAGGTACTTCAGGCCGAGGTCCTCGAACAGGCCCTGCGGGGCGAAGGCGTCCTTGAAGCCCTTCTTGGCGCCGTGCAGCGCGTCGAAGATCGGCTGGCCGACCAGCGGGGTGCGCTGCAGGGCCTCCTTGCCGCGGGCCAGGAAGCGTTCGTAGCCCTGGGTGGTGCGCAGGGTGGCGAGGTGGTGGGCGAGGCCGCCGACGGTACGGGCGTAGGAGCGCTCGTTGTCGTTGACGACGATGACCAACGGGCGGTCCTTGGCGTCGGCGATGTTGTTGAGCGCCTCCCAGGCCATCCCGCCGGTGAGTGCGCCGTCGCCGATCACCGCGACGGTCCGGCGGTCCTCGCGGCCGAGCAGCTGGTTGGCCTTGGCGATGCCGTCGGCGTAGCCGAGCGCGGTGGAGGCGTGCGAGTTCTCGATCAGGTCGTGCTCGGACTCGGTGCGCGAGGGGTAGCCGGACAGGCCGTCGCGGCCGCGCAGCCGGGTGAAGTCCTGGCGGCCGGTGAGCAGCTTGTGGACGTAGGCCTGGTGGCCGGTGTCGAAGAGGATGCGGTCGTGCGGTGAGTCGAAGACCCGGTGCAGCGCGATGGTCAGCTCGACCACGCCGAGGTTGGGGCCGAGGTGGCCGCCGGTGCGGGTGACAGCGTCGATCAGGAAGTCGCGGATCTCGTCGGCCAGCGGCGGGAGGTCCTCGGCCGCCAGCCGTCTGAGGTCGGCGGGCCCCTTGATGGTGGGCAGAAGTGACATGGCTTCACCTCGCGGCTCGTTCAAAGCGATGACTGTCGGTGTCCAGCCTGCGGCCGCGGAGGGCCGCTCGCCTGTTTTCCCCGGGCCGCCCGCCGCGGCGGGCGGCCCGGGGAAGGGGCCGGTCAGCTTCCCCGGTTGGCGGAGATCGTCTCGCGGGCGGCGCGCAGCGACTCCTTGAGCGATCCCATGGTGGCGAGGACGGCGGTGGGCTCGTAGCCGCAGTGCGCCATGCAGTTGTCGCAGCGCGGGTCCTTGCCGCGGCCGTACTTGGCCCAGTCGGTCTTCTCGATCAGTTCGCGGTAGGTCGGGACGTAGCCGTCGGCCATCAGGTAGCAGGGGCGCTGCCAGCCGAACAGCGAGTAGTTGGGGATGCCCCAGGCGGTGCACTCGAAGTCGACCTTGCCCTCCAGGAAGTCCAGGAAGAGCGGGCTGTGGTTGAGCCGCCAGCGCAGCCGGTTGCCGCCGGCGAAGGCCTTGCGGAAGAGTTCCCTGGTCTGCTCGACGCCGAGGAAGTGCTCCTGGTCGGGGGCCTTCTCGTAGGCGTACGCCGGGGAGATCATCATCTCGTCGACGTGCAGTTCGTCGTTGAGGTAGTCCAGCACCTCAATGATGGTCTGCGGGGTGTCGGTGTTGAAGAAGGTCGAGTTGGTGGTGACCCGGAAGCCGCGCCGCTTGGCCTCCTTGATCGCCTCCACCGCCTCGTCGAAGGTGCCCTCCTTGGCCACCGAGGCGTCGTGCCGCTCGCGCAGCCCGTCGATGTGGACGGTGAAGGTGAAGTACGGCGAGGGGGTGAACTTGTCGAGCTTCTTGCGCATCAGCAGGGCGTTGGTGCACAGGAAGACGTACTTGCGGCGGGCCACCAGCTGGCGGACGATCTCGTCGATCTGCGGGTGCATCAGCGGTTCGCCGCCCGCGATGGAGACCATCGGGGCGCCCGACTCCAGCACCGCGCCGACCGCCTGGGCGACCGGCATCCGCTGCTTGAGCACCCCGGCCGGGTGCTGGATCTTGCCGCAGCCCTCGCAGGCCAGGTTGCAGGCGTAGAGCGGTTCCAGCTCCACGATCAGCGGGAACTTGTCCCGCCGCTTGATCTTCTGCTGCATGAGGTAGGTGCCGACCCGGATGGTCTGACGCAGCGGCATGGCCATGACTAGCTCGCCTCCTGAGGGAGCGTCGAGGGCTGTGGGTGGGGCTGGTGGGGGGCAGGGGCGGACGCCGGGACGGCGATGGTGTGCCGGTGCCAGGCGGTGAGCGCCGGTACGGCCGCGCGCAGCGACCGCCAGGCGCGCACCCCGGCCGGCAGGGTGCCGGGGCGGATCAGCTCGCGCTCGGGGGTGTCGACCACGATCCTCAGCACCGCGGTCGGCAGGCCGGGCCGCCGCTCGGCCCGGGCCGCGAGGACGGCGGCGGCCTCCATGTCGACGGCCAGCGCGCCGGAGGCGTGCAGCGCGGCGCGCTCGGCGCCGCGGACCACGTGGTCGGCGGTGTGGTGCAGGCCGGTGTGGGCGGCCAGGCCGCGCGAACGCAGTTCCTCGGCCAGTACGGGGGCGGAGTCCAGCTCGAACCGGCGGCCCTCGCCGTCCCGGACGGCGTCCGCGACGATCACCTCGCCGGGCCGGACCCCGGGAGCCACCGAGGCGCCGAACCCGGCCACCACCAGCGCGCCGTACCCGTCGTCCGCGAGCAGCCGGGCCACGCTGCGGCCGGCCCGGCGGCGGCCCATGCCGGTGCGGGCGAGCACCGGCGGCTCGGTGGCGCCGGTCCAGTCGCCGCCGCGCAGCGCCCACAGTTCGGGGCCGAGCGCGCACAGCACCAGCAGCGGGCCTGCCGTCATCGTCCGCCTCCGCCCAGGGGGGTGCCGTTCACGTACCGGCCGAGCGCGGTCACCGGGAAGACCAGCCGGTACAGGTGGTAGTTGATGGAGAAGTCCCAGGGGAACCCCGTCCCGGTGAACTGCGGTTCGTCCCAGGTGCCCTCGGGCAGCTGGGTGTCCACCAGCCAGCGCACCCCGCGCTCGACGGCCGCGCCGTCCCCGGCCGCGGACCCGCCGGGGCCCTCGCCGGCCGCCAGCAGCGCCATCAGCGCCCAGGCGGTCTGCGAGGCGGTGGACTCGCCGCGCCCGGCCCAGCTGCCCGGGTCCTCGTACGAGCGCATGTCCTCGCCCCAGCCGCCGTCGGGGTTCTGCCGCTCCTTCAGCCAGGCCACCGCGCGGCGCACCGCCGGGTGGCCGGGCGCGGTGCCGGCCGCGACCAGGGCGGGCACCACCGAGCCGGTGCCGTACACGTAGTTGGTGCCCCAGCGGCCGAACCAGGAACCGTCGGCCTCCTGGTTGGCCAGCAGCCAGGCGACGCCGCGGCGGGTGCGCGGGTCGTGGGCGAGGCCCACCTCGGCGAGCATCTCCACCACGTGCGCGGTGACGTCGGCGGACGGCGGGTCGATCACCTCGCCGAAGTCGCAGAACGGCAGCCGGTTGGGGAGCCTGCTGGTGTTGTCGACGTCGAAGGCGCCCCAGGCGCCGTTCTTGGACTGCATGCCGAGGTTCCACCGGACCCCGCGGTGCACCGCGCCGGCCAGCCGCTCACCGTCCGGATGGGCGATCCGGCGCAGTGCCAGCACCACCTCGGCGGTGTCGTCGATGTCCGGATAGGTGTCGTTGTGGAACTCGAAGGCCCACCCGCCGGGGTCCAGCCGTGGACGTTTGACCGCCCAGTCACCCTTGACGGTGATCTCCTCGCCGAGCATCCAGTCCGCGGCGGCGACCAGCGCGGGGTGGTCGGCGGGCAGTCCGGCGTCGCGCAGCGCGATGGCGGCCAGGCAGGTGTCCCAGACCGGGGACTGGCAGGCCTCCATCCAGCGCCGCCCGTCGGGGGTGTGCACGGTGAAGCCGTCGAAGGAGGCCAGCCCGGCCTTCATCACCGGGTGGTCGAGCGGGTAGCCCAGCAGGTGCAGGGCGATCAGCGAGTAGACGGCGGGCGGCTGGATGCCGCCCCAGCAGCCGTCGGCCTCCTGCCGTTCGACGATCCACCGGCCGGCCCGGCTCAGGGCGAGGCGGCGCAGCGGGCGCAGCGCGTAGCGGTGGTAGACGTGCATCAGCCGGTCGAGCCGCTGGAAGAGGCCGTCCCAGCTGCGGGCGGGGGCGAGCGGCCGGGCCGGGTACGGGTCGGCCGGGTCGGTGTGCAGCTCGGTGAGGGCGAACGGGGCGGGCCGCACCGGGCGGCTGGCGGAGACCACCGTCAGCGGCACGATGGTCTGCCGGGCCCAGCAGCCGAAGTCGTAGATGTTCAGCGGTGC
Organism: Kitasatospora sp. NPDC048540; assembly: GCF_040651175.1. Taxonomy (NCBI): domain Bacteria; kingdom Bacillati; phylum Actinomycetota; class Actinomycetes; order Kitasatosporales; family Streptomycetaceae; genus Kitasatospora; species Kitasatospora sp. NPDC048540. The sequence continues at coordinate 89,706 of NZ_JBEZIR010000008.1, read as the reverse complement.
CCAGCTGGGCAGGAAGATCAGCTCGGGGGGCAGCTCGGGGAGTTCGTCCCAGGGCCACCAGCCGAACAGGGCGAGCCAGATCCGGGTGAAGACCCGGCTGGCGGCGATGCCGCCGCGGGCGCGGACGAACTCGGCGGCCGCCCGCATGTGCCCGGCCTCGGGCGGGTCGCCGGCCAGCCGCAGCGCCACGTACGCCTCGACCGTGGCGGACAGCTCGGGCGGGCCGCCGTGGAAGGTGGCCCAGGTGCCGTCCTCGCGCTGCTGGGAGCGGATCCAGGCGGCACTGGCCGCGGTCTGCTCCTCGGTGCGGATGCCCAGGAACTGTCGCAGTAACAGGTCCTCGGCGTCCATGGTGACGTTGGTCTCCAGGTCGCCCTTCCACCAGCCCTCGGTGCTCTGCAGCGATAGCAGGTGGGTGGTGGCCCGGGCCAGGGCGGCCGCGGCGGGTGAAGAATCGTTTGGCCCGGTCGGGACCGGGGCCCGGCGCGGGCCGGGTCCGTCGGGCACCGGCGGGCGGGTGCCCACCGCGGCCGGCTCGGGATCGTACTCGGGGTCGAGCCGGCCGCCCGCGGTTGCTGTCACCTTGACGTCACCTCTCTCGTACCACCACGAATTCGGCGAGTGCCACGAAGTGCTCGCGCACCGTGCGGTCCATCGGCACCTCGTCCAGAGCGGCGAGGGCGGTCTCGTACTGGCGGCGGGCCTCGTCCTGGGTCCAGGCGCGGCCGCCGGCCTGCTCGATCAGGGCGGCGCGGGCGGCGAGCTGCGGCTCGCTCTCCTCGCCCCGGCCCTTGGGGTCGGCCAGCTGCTCGGCCAGCAGCCGGGAGGCCTCGCCGCCGTCGGCCAGCGCGGCGGCCACCGGAAGCGACTTCTTGCGCTGGCGCAGGTCGCCCCAGTGCGGCTTGCCGGTGACCTCGGTGGCGCCCCAGATGCCGAGCAGGTCGTCCACCGCCTGGAAGGCCAGGCCCAGGTGGTGGCCGTAGCGCTGGAGCGCGTCGGAGACCCGGTCGTCGGCACCGGCCAGCACCGCGCCGACGGCGGCGGAGGCGGCCAGCAGCGCGCCGGTCTTGTTGCCCTCCATCTCCAGGCACTCCTCGACGGTGACCAGGTCACGGTGTTCGAAGGAGAGGTCCTGGGCCTGGCCGTCGATCAGCTTGCGGGTCGCGGTGGTGATCAGCCGGACGGCGCGGGCGGCGTCCGCGGCGGTCGCCTTGCCGCTGACGGCGGCGTCCAGCAGCACCTCGGTGCCGAGCGTGGCCAGCGCGTCGCCGACCAGGATCGCCTGGGCCGGGCCGAAGACCGTCCACGCCGTCGCCCGGTGCCGCCGGAACTCGTCACCGTCCATCAGATCATCATGGAGCAGGGAAAAGTTGTGCACCATCTCAACGGAGACGCCGCCGGGCACCCCGTGCTCGGCGGGGGCCCCGGCCGCCTCGGCCGACAGCAGCGCCAGGGCGGGGCGGACGGCCTTGCCGCCGTCCCCCGCGGCCGGCTTGCCGTCCCGGTCGATCCAGCCGAAGTGGTACGCCGCGACGGTGTCCATCGGTGCGGCCAAACGGGCGATGGCGGAGCGCAGCGGCGGGGTGCACAGGCTCCGGCCGCGGGCCAGCAGCTCCACCACCGACGAGGTGTCCTTGACCGGTGCGGCCCCCGCGGCCCGAGCCATCGAGCCGGTGCGTGCCTCCACGTGCGTTCCCTCTTCCTGCGTGTTCCCGGCCGTGGGGGACGGCCGGTCTGGTGCGATGTCGGTGGTGGTGGGGCGGGCCGTCATCGGGGCCACCGCCCGTCGCCGCGGTCGACCCGGATCCGCACCGCGGCGCCGGCCCGGGCCAGCGCGGCGTCGGCGGCGGCGTGGCCGCTGCGGACCGCGCTCTCCATGGTCGCGGGCCAGCCGGTGGCGGTCCACGAACCGGCCAGCAGCACGCCGGGCACCGCCGTCCGGGCCGCCGGGCGCAGGGCCGCGGTGCCGGGCGCCGGGTCGAAGGTGGCGGTGCGCTCGCGGGTGACGAAGAAGTCCAGCACCCGGGCGCCGCGGGCGGCCGGCAGCAGCCGCTCCAGCTCCGGCAGGTAGCGCTCGCGCAGCTCGGCGACCGGCAGGTCGATCTCGGCCTCGACGGCCGACTGGGAGAGCGCGAGGTACTGGGCGCCGGGCACGTCGAGACCGGAGTGCGCCGTCCGGTCGAACACCCACTGCACCGGGGAGCCCAGTGCGGCGAAGAACGGCCGCCGCAGCAGCTTGCGGTCGTAGACCACGTGCACGTTGAGGATGGGCGCGTGGCCGAGCTCCCCGAGCCGCTGCTGCTGCTCGATCGCCCCGGGCGGCAGCAGGGCGGCGGCCGACTCCTGGGCCCCGGCCAGCACCACGGTGTCGGCGGTGAGCAGCTCGCCGCCCTCCAGCCGGACCGCGTGCTGGTCGGCGGGCTTGAGCTCGGCGGCGCGGGTGCGCAGCAGCACCCGGACGCCGGCGCGCTCGAGCTCGGCGAGCGCCGCGTCGTGGTGGATCCCGCCGAGCGGGACGTTGGCCATCCCGATGTCGGAGGCGCCCGGGTCGGAGAGCAGGCCGGTCTTGAAGACCATCGCGGCCAGCGCCAGCGAGGTCCGGTCGGCCGTGGCGTTCAGCGTGGCCACGCCGACCAGGTCCCAGAGCGCGGCCAGGGTGGCCGGGGTCTGGCCGTGCCGGCGCAGCCAGTCGCCGAACGAGAGCCGGTCCAGGGCCGGGTCGGTGAGGTCGAGCGCCTTGAGCGCGATCGCTCCCCGCACCACCCGCAGCCGGTCGGCCGGGGACAGGTGGGGGTAGCCCGCCAGGCTGGCGGCGAGGTGCAGCGGGACCGGCAGGCCGGCCCGGCGCAGCCGGCCGAGGGTGCGGGAGCCGTCCGGACCGAGACCGAGCACCGGGACGTCCAGCCGGGGCTGGAGATCCACCAGATGGCCCGCGCCCAGCCGGTCGACCAGGCCGCGGTAGGCGGTGCAGCAGCGCAGGAAGACGTGCTGGCCGTTGTCGACGGTCAGGTCGCCGCGGCGGAAGGAGAAGGCCAGGCCGCCGAGGCGGGGGCGGGTCTCCAGCAGGGTGACCCGCTGGCCGGCCTCGGCCAGCCGCAGCGCGGCGGTGATGCCCGCCAGGCCGCCGCCGACCACCACGGCGGTGGGCCGGTGGACCGCAGCTCGTGCCGACATCAGCCTCTCCCCCCGTCGTTGTGGTCCTTCCGTCGCCCGGCGGTGGACAACGCTCTCCCAGGCATGCGTGGTTCCCTGCTGACACAGCGTGACATAACTGGCGAGAGAATCAAGAACGCCCTCCGGCGAGCCCGGACAGTGCCACGTATGCCTTCTGCCATCCGGGCAGCGAGACCCGGCCGCGCAGCACCGACTCCGGCTCGGCGGCGATCCGTCCGAGCAGCCGGTGGTAGATGCCGGCCATCGCGGCGGTGCAGGCGCGGCTGCGGCGGTCGAGCAGCGGCAGCAGCCGCAGGCCCTCCTCGAAGGCCCGCTGGGCCCGCTCGGCCTCGAAGGCGACCAGGCCGGTGAAGTCGGCCCCGGCGGGCAGCACGGGCTGCCCGAAGCCCTGCTCGCAGCCGAACCGGGCCAGGTCCTCGGCGGGCAGGTAGGTGCGGCCGTTGGCGGCGTCCTCGCGCAGGTCGCGCAGGATGTTGGTGAGCTGCAGCGCGAGGCCCAGGGTGTCGGCGTAGCGCTCGCCGAGGGCCGGGTCCTCGCAGCCGTACACGCCGAGCGAGAGGCGGCCGATCGAGCCGGCCACGCAGCGGCAGTAGACCTTGAGGTCCTCGAAGGTCTGGTACTCGACGCCCTTGAGGTCCATCTCGACGCCGTCGATCAGTTCGTCGAAGCCGCCGAGCGGGATCGGGAAGCGCCGGGCGGCGTCCGCGAGCGCGACCTTGATCGGGTCGGTGTCCTCCTCGGACACCGACCCGGCCCTGATCTGGTCCAGCAGCGCCCGGGTCTGCCCGAGCTGCTCGGTCTTGCGGTCGGGTGGCAGTTCGCCGTCGCCGATGTCGTCGACCCGCCGGGCCAGCGCGTACAGCGCCGACATGGCGAGCCGCTTGGACTCGGGCAGCAGCCGGATGCCGTAGCTGAAGTTGCGGGCCTGCAGCGCGGTGACCGCCTCGCAGTACCGGTAGGCCGCCATGACCGGCGCCGACGCCAGTGGTGATGCCCCCACTCGGGCGCTCACCTTCCCTTCGCGAAGAGTGCGGCCGCCTTCACTGCGAGGCGGCGCTTGTCCGGCTTGGCCTGGATGGCCAGTACGTCGTACCCGGCGGCCTCGATGGCCGCCAGGGCCGCGTACCCTCCGGCGGTGAATCCCGCCAGCAGCAGTCGGAGCCTTCCTCGAACCGTACCTACCAGCGGTGACCCGTGGTCGAGCAGGGTCCGGGCCCGGGCCGCCTCGAAGGCGATCAGCTCGCGGACCCGCGGCCCGGCGGCGGGGGCGGCGAGGTCGGCCTCGGTGACCCGGAAGCGGGCCATGTCCTCGGCCGGCAGGTAGATCCGGCCGCGGGCGAGGTCCTCGGCCACGTCCTGGAGGTGCTCGATGATCTGGAGCGCCGTGCAGATCTGGTCCGAGCGGGTGATCCGCTCGGGCGTGGAGCGTCCGGCGATGGCCAGCACCAGGCGGCCGACCGGGTCGGCGGAGAGCGTGCAGTAGTCGAGCAGGTCCTGGTACCGGGGGTAGCGGGCGACCCGCTGGTCCACCCGGTTGGCCTCGATCAGCCGGCGGAACGGCTCGGGGGTCAGGCCGTGCCGGTCCACCAGCGGCACCAGCGCGCGCATCAGCGGGTGGCGCGGGCCCTCGGCGGCGGGGCGGGCGGCGTCCGGGGACAGGGCCGCCTCGAAGGCACGGTCGAGGTCGCGCTCCAGGCCGTCCAGCAGGGCGGGCCGGAAGCCGGGGTCCTGGGGAGCGCTCTCCACACCCAGCAGACGGGCCACCCCGGCCGGATCGGAGAGGTCGCCGTCGCCGGCGTCGTCGATCAGACGGGCGAAGCCGTAGACCGCCATCAGGTCGGCGCGCCAGGCGGCGGGCAGGAACACCGGGGCGACCGGGAAGTTCTCCAGGTCCGCCTTGCCGAGGGTGCCGTCGTCCAGCGTGCCGCCGCCCAGGGCGCCGCCACCCGCCCCACCATCAGTCGGGTTATCTGATTTAGCTGAAGCCGCCACTGCCGTCACTCCCCCGTTGTACACCGGCCGACCCTCCGGGCCCGCCTCGGACACGCCTCGCGGACCCACTCGGGGCGGCTCCCCGGCCAGGTCCCAGCCTTGCAGCCTCCCGCCGTCCGGGGGAAGACCGCCGGTACACGACGCAGGGCCGGTCCGGGGAAGCCCCGGCACCGGCCCCGCAGGTCGGGAGCGCCCGCTCAGGGGCGCTCACCCCGCTCGTAGGCGGAGACGACGTCCTCGGTGAGGCCGTCCATGACCAGCTCGCCGTGCTCGATCCAGATGGTCCGCTCGCAGACCTCGCGGATCGAGTTGTTGTCGTGGCTGACCAGGAAGACCGTACCGGCCGCCTTGCGCAGCTCGTTGATCCGCTGCTTGCTGCGCTGCTGGAAGGCCTGGTCACCGGTGGCCAGCGCCTCGTCGATCAGCAGCACGTCGTGGGTCTTGGCCGCGGCGATCGAGAACCGGAGCCGGGCGCCCATGCCGGAGGAGTACGTGCGCATCGGCAGCGAGATGAAGTCGCCCTTCTCGTTGATGCCCGAGAAGTCGACGATCTCCTGGTACCGGCTGCGCACCTCCTCCTTGGTCATGCCCATCGCCAGGCAGCCGAGCACCACGTTGCGCTCGCCGGTGAGGTCGTTCATCAGGGCGGCGTTGACGCCCAGCAGCGAGGGCTGGCCGTTGGTGTAGATGCCGCCGCGCTCGGTCGGCAGCAGGCCCGCGATGGCCGCCAGCATGGTCGACTTGCCGGAGCCGTTCGACCCGATCAGGCCGACCGCCTCGCCCTTGTACGCGGTGAAGCTGATCCCGCGCACCGCGTGCACCTCGCGGATCGAGGGCGAGCGCTTCTTGCTGATGATCCGGCTCAGCGCCGAGGTGGCGCTGCCCTTGCCGGCGCCGGCGCCGTGCACCCGGTAGACGATGTGCACGTCGTCGACGACCACGGTGGGGACCCGGGCGCTGTCGTTCTGGGCGTCGCGCACGGCGCTCTCCAGGCTCTCGGTGGTTGCGGTGTCAGCCACGGCCGTACTCCTCCTCGGCCTTCCAGAAGAACACGTAGCCGACCACGAAGGTGACCACGGCCCAGGCGATGCCCAGTTCCCACTGGTGGTGCGGCAGCTTCTGGTGGTTCTTGGTCGCCGGGTCGTAGATCTCCGGGACCATGGCGTACCGGATCAGGTCCATGTAGACCGAGGCCGGGTTGATCGTCATGATCACCTGGATGTAGTGCGGCCACTTGTCGATCCGGTCCTGGATGCTGTACATCACGCCGGACATGTAGAGCCAGGCGCGCATCACGAACGGGATCAGCTGCGAGATGTCACTGGTCTTGGCGCCGATCCGGGCCATGATCAGGGCCAGGCCGGTGTTGAACGCGCTCTGCAGGATCAGCGCCGGGATCACCAGGATCCAGGTGTCGGTCGGCGGGATCCCGCTGCCCAGCACGATGGCGACCAGCACCACCATCGAGATCAGCAGCTGCTGGAGCTGGATCACGGTGAAGGCGATCGGCATCGAGGCACGGGGGAAGTGCAGCGCGCGGATCAGCCCGAGGTTGTCCGAGATCGCCCGGGTGCCGGCCTGCACCGCGCTCTGGGTGAACTGGAAGACGAAGACACCGATGCACAGCCAGGCGACGTAGTGCGGGATCCCCTTGTTGCCGAGGATCACGCCGAAGACGATGTAGAACACCAGGCAGTTCAGCAGGGGCGTGGCCACCTGCCAGACCTGGCCGAGCTTGGCCGTGGTGTACTGCGCGACCAGCCGGGCGGTGGCGAACGCCATGATGAAGTGGCGCCGGTTCCACAGCTGCCTGCTGTACGCGAACAGCCCGGGGCGGCGACCGCTGACCGTCAAGCCGTACTTGTCCGCCAGCTGCTTGGGGGTCAGGCCCGCGTCCGCCCCCCTCGGGGCTGAGAGGCTGACGGAATCACTCACTGTCGACACATTCGTCCTTTAGCGGGATCGATGGTCCGGTCCGCACCTGTATCGGCTGAGCAGGCGGGCCGGGGCCGGATCCGGGGGGATCACGGGGGGACAAGCCGGTCGGCAGAGGGGCTGCTGCCGACCACAGCGATCACAACATGCGATCAGATGATTGGCGGTCTGCCCAACCTGGTCAGTCGCCATACAGTACGCCATCGCATCGGACGGCGAGGACCGCAGGGCTCCCGCCAGCCGGCCAGGAAACCGCCCAGCCACGCCTTGACCGCGGCACCCGAGGGGCGGCGGGCCAGCGTGAGCAGGAACCAGGTTCCCAGGTAGAGAGGGACCAACGGCACCGGGAGGTTCCGTCGGGCCAGCCACACCCGGTTCCGGGCCACGTTGTGCAGGTACGTGGCGTGCCGGCCCGGGGAGGTCGTCGGGTGGTGCAGCACGATGTCCGCCCGGTAGTCGATCGACCAGCCGGCGTCCAGCGCGCGCCAGGCCAGGTCGGTCTCCTCGTGGGCGTAGAAGAAGTCCCCGGGCAGCTGCCCGGCCGTCCGGAACACCTCGCTGCGCACCGCGCTGGCGCCGCCCAGGAAGGTGGTCACCGGCGAGGAGACCAGCGGGTCGCCGACGCGCAGCCGCGGGACGTGCCGGCGCTGGGTGACGCCGGTGTCCGGGTCGGCGATCCGGAACGAGACGATGCCCAGCTCCGGGTCGGCGGCGAAGGCCTGCCGGAGCAGCTCGGCCGAGTCCTGCCCGGGCAGCGAGCCGTCGTCGTCCAGGAAGAGCACCGCGTCGACGTCCCGGCCGTCCTCGCCGAACAGCTCGATGCCGACGTTTCGGCCGCCGGGGATGCCCAGGTTCTCGGGCAGCTCGGCGGTGCGCACACCCTCCGGCAGCGGCGGCAGCGGGGCGCCGTTGCCGACCACCGCCAGTTCGACGGCCGGGCCGTGCTGGGCGCGCACCGAGTCGATCAGTGCGGTCAGCTCGGCCGGGCGGTCGCCCATCGTGATGATGACGGCGCCCAGCCGGAAGCCCTCGGTGCCCTCGCCGGACCCGGTGCTCATCGCAGCCTGCTGGACAGGACGATGCTGAGCAGGTGCAGCACGGTCTGGAGCATGGCGATGGCGGCCAGCACGACCACCGCGAGGCGGGTGAAGAACAGCCCCCCGTGCACGGCGTCGGCGATCCCGGCCGCCAGGATGAACAGCGAGGCCTCGACCGCGCCGACCAGGCGGTGGAACTTCAGCAGCGAGGCCGCCCGGCGGGCCTTGGCCACGGCGGTGGAGCGCGGCACCGAGGCCTCGTCCTGCACGGCGGTCAGACCGCTGCGGGCACGGGCCACGTCGACCAGGTCGGTCTCCGACTTGATCAGGATCGCACCGAGCGCGGCCAGCGTGCCGAGGAAGGCCCACTGCCACTGCGAGGCGGAGCCCTCCTGGTGGAACAGGTCGGCGGCGCGCAGGCCGAGGCCGGTGAGCAGCGCGGCCTCGGACATGTAGTGGCCGACCCGGTCCAGGTAGACGCCGGTCAGCGAGGTCTGCCGGCGCCAGCGGGCCACCTCGCCGTCGACGCAGTCGAGCAGCAGGTAGATCTGGATCAGCAGCGCGCCGAGCACTGCTCCGGTGATCCCCGGCACCAGCAGCGCGGCGCCGGCCGCGATGCCGGTCAGCATCATCAGGTAGGTCAGGCCGTTGGGCGTGATCACCGTCATGGTGGACAGGACCCGGGTGATCCGCAGCGAGATCTTGCGCATGTAGAGGCGGCCGGCCCAGTGCTCGGCGCTCCGGCGCTGGAGCATGCCCTCCGGGTGGATGACGGCCCGCAGCTCCTCGATCGAGGGGCGGCGGGTGAGGTCGACCGGCGGGCGCTCGGCCGGGGTCCCGGCGGGGCGGTCAGCTGTTGACGGCTTGGACATAGTCGGCGTACGCGTCCCTGATGTCTGATGGGGAGAGGTCGAGGTGCTCGAGGATGGTGAAACGACCCGGACGGGTGTTCGGAGCGTAGTGCACCGCTTCGGTGAACTCCGCCTCGGTGAAGCCGATCTCGTCCGCGGTCACCGGAAGGCCGTGGAACCGCAGGCGGTCCACGACCAGGCCGGTCAGCTCGCGCTCGCCCCGCAGGAAGCAGGCGAAGGCCGCACCGAGGCCCACCTGCTCGCCGTGCTGGGCGGACCGCTTGGGATACAGCACGTCCAGGGCGTGCGAGATCTCGTGGCAGGCCCCCGAGGACGGCCGGGTACTGCCAGCGATGTTCATCGCGATGCCGGACAGTACCAGGGCTTCCGCGAGCGCCGTCAGCAGGTCCTGGTCGGCCAGGCTGCCGGGGTGGCGCAGCAGGTTCTCACCGGCCGCGCGGGCCATCGCGACCGCCAGTCCGTCCACCGGCTCGCCGGTCACGGTGTGCGACAGCTCCCAGTCCGCGCAGGCGGAGATGTTGGAGATGACGTCGCCGATCCCGGAGGCCACGAACCGCGCCGGGGCCCGGCGGACCACGTCCAGGTCGACCACGATGCCGATCGGGCTGGGCACCCCGTACGAGCCGCGCCCGGCGTCGTTGTCGAGGGTCGAGACCGGGGAGCAGATGCCGTCGTGGGCCAGGTTGGTGGCGACCGCGACGACCGGCAGGCCGACCCGGGCCGCGGCGTACTTGGCCACGTCGATGATCTTGCCGCCGCCGAGGCCCACGATCGCGTCGTAGTGCCCGGCGCGCATCTGGTCGGCCAGCCGTACCGCGCTGTCCAGGGTGCCGTCCGGCACGTGGTACCAGTCGGCGCCCGGCAGCAGCGGCTCCAGCCGCTCCCGCAGGACCGCACCGGAGCCGTTGCTGACCGCCACCGCTATCCGGCCGGAGGCCGACAGCCGCTGGTCGGCGAGGATCCCGCCGAGCGCGTCCAGGGCGTCCGGGCGGATCTCGACGAAGACCGGCGAGGGCACCAGTCGGGTCAGTACCGGCACGCGATCTCCCGCGCCTTCGCCAGGTCGTCGTGGTTGTCGACCTCGACCCAGGAGACCTCGCCGATCGGCTGGACGTCGATCCGCAGGCCGCGGTCGACCATCTCCTGGTAACCGTCCTCGTAGTACAGCTGCGGGTCGCGCTCGAAGGTGGCGCGCAGCGCGTCGCTCAGGTCGGCGGCGGCGGCGGGGTTGATCACCGTGACGCCGATGTACTCACCGGTGGCCTCGGCCGGGTCCATCAGCTTGGTGATCCGCCGCATGCCGGCCGCCGGGTCGACGACGACCTTCATCTCCTCGTCGGCGAGCTTCTTCACGGTGTCCAGGGCGAGCAGGATGCCGGGGGCGGTGCCCTCCTTGATCCGGCGGTCGTTGCCGTCCAGCATGGTGCGCTGCACCGAGGCGGGGTGCACGGTGTCGCCGTTGGCGAGCAGCAGCCCCTCGCCGAACAGGTCCCGGGCGCACCACAGGGAGTAGGCGTTGTTCCACTCCTCGGCCTTGTCGTTCTCGACCAGGGTCAGCTTGACGCCGTACTTCTGCTCCAGGGCGTCCTTACGGTCGTACACCGCCTCCTTGCGGTAGCCCACGACGATCGCGGCCTCGCGCAGGCCGACCTCGGCGAAGTTGCCGAGGGTGAGGTCCAGGACGGTCCGCTCCCCGTCGACCGGCACCAGGGCCTTGGGCAGGGTGTCGGTGTACGGGCGGAGCCGGCGGCCCGCGCCGGCTGCCAGGACGAGGCCGATCATGCGGTGTCTCCTGTTTCGTCGTGTGCTGCTGTGACGCCGCGGGGCACCCGCACGTGGATGCCCGCGGCGCTGCGGTCGGCGCACCGGCCGCCGCGCACCCGGCGACCACGCACCCGGTCGCCGCGACGGGGAGCGGCGGGCCCGGCCGTCCTGCCCGCCGTCGTCCCGCACCGGCCCCCGGGACGGCGCCCGGCCCCGCCCTCGGGGCGGTACACCGTGTCGTAGTGATGGTAGGCGACCACGGCGACCAGCCCGAACGCGGCCGCGGTGGACGGCGCGAAGCCGCACCGGCCGAGCGAAACCCCAGGTGAGGGGCCCGGTCCGTGTGGATCATCATCCCGGACGACCGGGCGCCGCGACAAGCGACCCGGGGACGCTTCCGGCGGCGGTCCGGCGGCCCCGCACCGGTCCGGGCGGGACTCGTGAATCATCCGCGCGCATCCGTACGCATCCGCGCGACGGAATCGAGCGGACTTGCCAGAAGGTGAACGAACGGTCGACAAAATTGACCACTGGTCGAACAGTTTCACCATTCATCCATACCGGTACGGCCCGGTAAGCGCCCAGATGTGCGTCGGACCAGCACCGACGCTGGGCCATACGGCAGACTGGGGCCCCGACGCCCCCTGGTGCACCCCGGGCGACCCCGGGGACGCCCGGCGGCGCAGCCGACCACCGGACCGGGGTGGACGGACCCGGGCCCGCACGCCCGGGTGGCGGCTCCGGTCCCCGCGCGAAAGGGGCCTCATGCCCACGAGCCCATCGACCAGCCGGCCGGATCTCGCTGACGCCCCCGCGGGCCTCACCGGCAGAGAACCGGGCACCGACCCCGGTCTGGGCGCCGCCGGGCCGGAGATCCTGCTGGAACTCGTGGACGACGACGGCGTCACCGTCGGCACCGCCGAGAAGCTCTGGGCCCACCAGCAGCCGGGCCGCCTCCACCGGGCGTTCTCCGTCTTCCTGTTCGACCAGCAGGGCCGGCTGCTGCTCCAGCGCCGGGCGCTCGGCAAGTACCACTCGCCGGGCGTGTGGTCCAACACCTGCTGCGGCCACCCCTACCCCGGCGAGCAGCCCTTCGTGGCCGCCGCCCGGCGCACCGCGGAGGAGCTCGGCGCGGCCCCGGCGCTGCTCTGCGAGGCCGGGACGGTGCGCTACGACCTGCCCGACGAGGCCTCCGGCCTGATCGAGCGGGAGTGGAACCACCTGTTCGTCGGCCTGGTCACCGCCGAGCTGGCGCCCGACCCGGACGAGGTCGACTCCACCCGCTTCGTCACCGCCCAGGAGCTGAAGGACCTGCGGGCGCAGAAGCCGTTCTCGGTGTGGTTCGAGACCGTCTTCGACGCCGCGCTGCCGGGTATCCAGGAGATCGCCGGACGGGACTGGTAGGGGCACCCGCCCCCGCGGGGCACCCCGGCCCGGGGTGCCCCACCCGGGCCCGGTCCCGCCCGGTCCCGCGCGGGGCGGGCCGGAGCGTCACTCGGGCCAGGCGTGCCGCCCGGCGGTCTCCCCCTCCGCGGGCGCGTCCTCGTCGTCCTTGACCGCCTCGGTGATCGCATCGAGCATCGCCACGTCGGGGAACCCCGGCCGGACACCGGCTCGGCCCTGCGGCGGTACCGCCGGGCCGGGCAGCGGCAGGGCCGCCCAGATCACCTTGCCGCCCTCCTCGGTCCGCTCCACGTCGCACACCCCGCCGGCCTGCAGCGTGATGCTCTTGACCAGCAGCAGCCCGCGTCCGCCCAGCCGTCCCAGATCGCTCTCCTGCGCCTTGGGCCGGTACGGATGCCCGTCCTCGACGGCGACCCGCACCCGGCCCTCCCCGATCCGCAGCTCGGTGACGACCCGGGGGGAGAGCGCCGCGGCATGGGTGACGGCGTTGCCCACCAGCTCGGAGACGATCAGCAGCAGGTCGTCGATCAGTTCCTGGTAGCGCTCCCCCGCCATCCCCTCGGCCAGCAGCCGGTCGCGCACGGCATGGCGGGTGCGGGGCACCGAGGCCTCGCTGGACTCCGCCGGGAAGCGCCACACCCCGGGCCGCGGCACCTGCTCGGTCCGCCCGGCGCGGGACCCGGCGGCGGCGCCGGTGCCGGTCCCCCTGCCGGTGTCGATGCCGATTCCGGTTGGTGCTGCGGTCGGGGCCGATGAGGATGAGGTGGGGAGAGGGGGAAGTGGTTCGGGGCCGTCGGACGGTCTCGTCGTCGGCCCGGTCGCCTCGCTGGTCTGTTCCACGGTCAAGCCGCCCTTCGCACGGTGACGGGAGGCTCTGCCGCCGACCGCAGCTCATGCCACCGGCGGCCTCTCGGGAATCGGGCGTTCCGCTCAAGGCTCCCTAGGTTCACAGAGGCTAGGAGACCAGCTGTCAGCGGCTGGAGCGGGGACTGGAACTAGGCATCGGCTGAACTCTTACGACGGATTCTGAACGGAAGCAGCCGAATGCGGTCCATTCATGGCACCGATCACGGGGCCGTGCCAGCGAGATCGATCAACCCGGCGGCGGCTGCGACGGTGGCCCGGCGGCCTTGCGGGCGTCCGCGGCCATCCCGATCACCCGGCGCGAGCCGATCCCCACGCCGATCAGCCCGAGGCCGCCGAAGAGCAGCGACACGCGAGCGCCCCCGTACGGTGATCCCGCCGACCACCCGGAAGGCCCCGGCGCGCAGGAACAGCAGGGCGGTGAACTGCGTCAGCCCTCGGGCTCGGCGTCCGGCCGCACCACCAGGACCAGGCCGGCCGCGAGGTCCAGCCGTCCAGCAGCATGCAGGCGCGCCAGCCCGCGCTCCGCCACCACCTCCGGGTCGCCCGTCGGTCCGTCCTGTCCGTGTTCGTCAGTATTCGTCCCAGCACACCTCCAGGCACCCCGCCGGGCGGCAGATACGCAGGTGAGAAGCGGTCCGCGGGCCTGGTAGTGTTCTCTCTGTCGCCACGGGAAGAACACAAGTGAAACCCGCGGCAACACACCCGGTCCGGGTGGCGGAATGGCAGACGCGCTAGCTTGAGGTGCTAGTGCCCTTTATCGGGCGTGGGGGTTCAAGTCCCCCCTCGGACACAGACCGCTCGCAGTCGCGAGCGAGCCGGTGCCGGTCAGGAGAGATCCTGGCCGGCATCTTGCGTTGTGCGCGCCCGTCCGGGCGCCCTTTCGGCGGCGGCTCCGCTGTCACACCCCTTCACTACGCTGGACCACGTGGCCGCACACCCCCCTGCCCGCCATCTGCTCCGGGCCAAGGACCTCGCCGACGCGCGGTACGCCGAGCCGCTCACCGTCGCCGAGCTCGCCGCGGCGGCCGGCCTGTCGCGGGCGCACTTCAGCCGCGAGTTCCGGCGGGCGTTCGGCGAGTCCCCGCACGTGTACCTGCTGACCAGGCGGCTGGAGCGGGCCGCCACCCTGCTGCGCACCACGGACCGCCCGATCGCCACCGTCTGCTTCGACGTCGGGCTGAACAGCCTGGGTTCGTTCACCACCAGCTTCACGCGGATGTACGCGCGCACGCCCGCGGCCTACCGGGCGGCGTTCCCGCCCGCGGCCGCGCACGCCATCATCCCGGGCTGTGTGCAGCGCGCCTACGGCCGCCCGCAACACCGCACGTTTCGAGAAGACGCCGCCGAGGGCCCCGGAATAGCGTGACGGTATCGCCGCTACGGAACACCATGCCGACGGCCCGCCCCACCGGAGGACTCGATGATCAGGATCGCCACCGCTCAGCTCTGGGTGCACGACCAGGAGGAGGCGCTCGCCTTCTACACGAAGAACGTCGGGATGGAGGTCAGGTCCGACGTCACCCTCCCCGAGATGGGGGACTTCCGCTGGCTCACGGTCGGTCCGGCCGGGCAGGAGGACGTGGCCATCGTGCTGATGGCGATCCCCGGTCCGCCGGTGCTCGACGCCGAGACCCAGGGTCAGGTGCGCGAGCTGACCGCCAAGGGCGCGGCCGGCACCGTCTTCCTGACCACCGACGACTGCGACGCCGCCTACGCGGAGCTCTCGGCGCGCGGCGTCGAGTTCAACGAGAAGCCGACCGACCAGCCGTACGGCCGTGACTGCGGGTTCCGCGACCCGTCCGGCAACAACATCCGGCTCACCCAGCTCCGGGAGATGTGACCCGCGCCGGGCGCACGCACCTCGCGGACGGCGGGCGCACCCCGCGGACCCGCCGACGGACCCTTCCCGGTCCGTCGGCGGGTCCGCGGCGCGTGCGGCCGGCACCGCGGAGCGCCGCTCAGCCGCGGGGCAGCGGCTGCTCCGCCCAGATGATCTTCCCCTCGGCGGTGTACCTGGTCCCCCAGCGCTCGGCGAACTGGGCGACCAGGAACAGGCCGCGGCCGCCCTCGTCCGAGTCCGCGGCGTAGCGCAGGTGCGGGGCGGTGCTGCTGGTGTCCGAGACCTCGCAGATCAGGGTGCGGTCGAACAGCAGCCGGACGGTGATCGGCCCGGAGGCGTAGCGGACGGCGTTGGTGACCAGTTCGCTGAGGATCAGCTCGGTGGTGAACGACAGCTCCTCCAGCCCCCAGTCGGCCAGCCGGCGGCCGGCGTCGGCCCGGGTGCCGGCCACCGCGGCCGGGCCGAACGGGACCTCCCAGCAGGCGATCCGGTCGGCGGGCAGGGCCTTGGTGCGGGCGACCAGCAGGGCGACGTCGTCGGTCGGCTGGGTGGGCAGCAGGGCGTCGAGGACGGCGTCGCAGGCCTGTTCCGGGGTGCGGCCGCCGTCGCCCGCCAGCGCGGCCCTGAGCTGCTCGAGCCCGAGGTCGATGTCGCGGCGGCGGTTCTCCAGCAGGCCGTCGGTGTAGAGGACCAGGTGGCTGCCTTCGGGCAGTTCCAGGCGGACGGTCTCGAACGGCAGGCCGCCGAGGCCGAGCGGCGGGCCGGCCGGCAGGTCGAGGAACTCGACCGCGCCGCCGGGCCGGACCAGGGCGGGCGGCAGGTGGCCTGCCCTGGCGAGTTCGCAGCCGCGCGAGACCGGGTCGTAGACGGCGTACAGGCAGGTCGCCCCGGTGAGCGCGGCGCCGCCGGCCGCGGACTCGTCCTTGTCGATCCGGGCGACCAGGTCGTCGAGGTGGGCGAGCAGGTCGTCGGGGGGCAGGTCGAGCATGGAGAAGTTGTGCACCGCGGTGCGCAGCCGGCCCATCGAGGCGGCGGCGTGCATTCCGTGGCCGACGATGTCGCCGACCACCAGGGCGACCCGGGTGCCGGCCAGCGGGATGACGTCGAACCAGTCTCCGCCGACGCCGTCCTGGGCGGGCAGGTAGCGGTACGCGACGTCGAGGGCGCCCTGGTCGGGCAGGCCCCGGGGCAGCAGGCTCTGCTGCAGGGTGACGGCCATGGTGTGGTCGCCGGTGACGGCGGAGACGATCTGCTCCTGGGTGGCGTACTTGGTGTCGAAGACGCCGCCGTTGCACCCCAGGCGCAGCACCGCCACCCGGTCGGCGACCGCGCGGACGGTGTCCAGGTCGTGGCTGACCAGCAGGACGCCCAGGCGTCGTTCGCGCAGGCGCTCGATCAGTTCCAGCACCAGGGCGGTCTGGGCGACGCCGAGGGCGGCGGTCGGCTCGTCCAGGATGACCATCCGGGGTCCGCCGATCAGGGCCCGGGCGATGGCCACGCTCTGGCGCTGGCCGCCGGAGAGCGAGCCGACCGGGACCCGCAGGCTGGGGATCCGGATGGACAGGGCGGCCAGCAGGCGGCGGGCGCGCTTCTCCATCCCGACCTCGTCGAGGATCCCGAAGCGGCGCAGTTCGCGGCCGAGGAAGAGGTTGGCGACGGTGTCGAGGTTGTCGCACAGGGACAGGTCCTGGTGGACGGCGGCGATGCCCAGGTCCTGGGCGTCGGCCGGGCGGCGCAGGCCGACCGGCCGGCCCTCCCACTCGATCACCCCGCTGTCCGGTTCGAGGACCCCGGAGACGGCCTTGACCAGGGTGGACTTGCCGGCGCCGTTGTCCCCGACCAGGGCCACCACCTCGCCGGCGGCGACCTCCAGGTCGACCTCGCTCAGCGCCTGGACGGCGCCGAAGCGCTTGGAGATCCCGCGCACGGCGAGCAGCGGCGGCGGTGCCATGGCGCAACCTCCTGTCCGGCTCTGGGTTCAGCGGGGGACGGATCGGATCAGCAGCAGGGCGATGTCGTCGGTCCGGTGCTCGGCCCGCCGGGCCTGGCCGATCAGGGTGTCGGCGAGGCTGGCGAGCGGCTCGTCGCCGTGCCGGGCGAGTTCGTCGGACAGCGCGGCGAGGGCCAGGTCGAGGTCGGCGCCGGGGGTCTCGATCAGGCCGTCGGTGTAGAAGGCGAGGGTGGTGCCGATCGGCAGGCCGATCCGGGTCAGCGGGTACTCGGCGGCGGGGTCGACGTTGAGCACCAGGCCGCTCTGCGGTTCCAGCACCTCGGCCTGCCCGTCGGGGCGCCGCAGCAGCGGTGCGGGGTGGCCGGCGTCGGCGAGCCAGGCCTCCCGCCGGGCCAGGTCGACCCGCAGGCAGGCGCAGCTGGCGAGCAGGGTGGTGTCCAGGTCCGTGAGCAGGCGGTTGGTGCGGGCGAGCACGGTGCTGGGGTCGGCGTCGGCGGTGGCGAAGGCGCGGACGGCGGTGCGGATCTGGCCCATCAGGGCGGCGGCGTTGACGTTGTGGCCCTGGACGTCGCCGATGACCACGACGGCGGTGTCCCGGTCGATGGGGACCAGGTCGTAGAAGTCGCCGCCGACGTCCATGCCCTCGGTGCCGGGCAGGTAGCGGGCGGCGCTCTCCAGGCCGGGGACGGTGGGCAGGGCGCGGGGCAGCAGGCTGTCCTGGAGGCCGTGGGCGAGGCCGAGTTTGGTGTCGTACAGGCGGGCGCGGTCGAGGGCCTGGGCGATCAGGCCGCCGAGGGAGGTGAGGACGGCGCGTTCCTCGACGCCGAAGTGGTGGGGTTCGGCGAAGGCCAGCACGCAGGTGCCGATCAGCCGGCCGGAGGTGACCAGCGGGAGGTACGCCCAGGCGGCCATGCCGTCCTGGGTCTCGTGGCGGCCGGGGTAGAGCCGTTCGAGTTCGGTGCGGTTCTCGAAGAAGGCGGGCACCGGGTTGGTGGCGGCCTGGACGCCGGGGGTGGACTCGTCCAGTGCGGTGCCGTCGAACTGGTCGACCAGGCCGGGCGGGTAGCCGCGGTGGCCGACGATCCGCAGCCGGCCGGCCTCGGCCATCAGGACGGCGACGGCCTGGGCGCCGAAGGCGGGGACGATCTGGTCGGAGACCATGCTGACCACGTCCTGGACGCTGACCGCCTCGGTGAGCGCGCCGGCCAGGTGGAGGATGTGGTAGAGCGCGCCGGGTCGGGGGTGGACGGCGGGCTGGGCGTCCGGCCGGGGGCCGGTGGGGTGCTGTCCGTCCGCGGCGGGGGTGATCCGGACGGTGAGGCCGGTGGCGTCGGGGTGGAGCTGGAAGGTCAGCCAGTGGTCGGGGGGCCGCAGGGCGACGAAGGAGGTGGACGTACCGCCGATCACGGCCGCCCGGTAGTGATACTCGTAGACCGGGTCGCGCAGCCAGGGCAGCGCGGACCAGGGGCGTTCGCCGGTCAGCCGGTCGGCGCTCTCGCCGAGCAGGGCGGCGGCGTTGGGGGTGACGAGGGCGATCCGGCCGTTCAGGTCCAGGCCGCACAGGCCGTCGGGGAGCCGGGCGAGCGCGAGGGCGAGCGGGTCGGCCGGGCCGTCGGCGGTGGTGACCGCGAGGGGGCTGCGGCGTGGCCGCAGCGGGTGGCCGGCCCGGTCGGCGCGGGCGAGTTCGGCGGTGAGGAGGGCGGTGAGGTCGGTGAGGTCGCGGCTCTCCTGCGGCGAGAGCTCCGCGGGGTGGGAGGCCGGCCAGAGCAGGAACAGTGCGCCGTAGCCGGCCGTGCCGTCGGTCAGCGGGGCGGCGGCGAGGCTGAAGGCGTACGGCATGGCGACGGCGACCCGCGGGTACCGGCGGGCCATCGCGTCGGGGCCGCCGATCCAGACCAGGTGGTCGCCGCGGACGGCGTCGGCGACCGGGATGGGGGCGGACAGGCCGACCCGGTGCCAGGGGCGGGTGAACTGCCGGGCGGCCCCGAGGGTGAGGGCGAGTTCCAGCAAGTCGCCGTCGGCCGACCGCAGGTAGAGCCCGCCGAGCTGGGCGTCCAGCGGGCCGGTGGCCGCCCGGCGCAGGATCCGGGCCAGGGTGTCGAGGCCGTCCTCGGTCGCCGGCTCGGCGCCATCGCGTCCGGGCCGCGGGGACGCCGGCCCTGACGTGTCCACGCAACCACCTCGATCCGGGCCGTCGGGTCGCCCGCCCGGCCTTCCTCCCATACTGGCCCGTCCTGGCTCCGGTCGCCCCGCAGTCCCGGCGACCGGCGGTTCCGCGGCCGGGCGGGCGGCGGAATCACCCCGGGGCCCGCTCGTGTCCCGCGCCCGGCGCGCGCGCCGGTGCGTACCGTCGGATTCCACAGCGGCGGCCACCGGACGCCGGGGCGAGGCGACCCGGGCGGTCGGGGCAACGGCCGGGGACAAGGAGCGGGGCTTTCCGTGGAACGCAAGTGGTGGACCCTGATCGCCGTCTCGGTGGCGACCTTCATGCTCCTGCTGGACATCACCGTCGTGAACGTGGCGCTGCCGTCGATCCGCCGCGACCTGGGGGCCAGCTTCACCGACCTGCAGTGGGTGTTCGACGCGTACGCGCTGACCCTGGCCGCGCTGGTGCTGACGGCCGGCTCGCTGGCCGACCGGCTCGGGCGGCGGCGGACCTTCGCGGCCGGACTGGTGATCTTCTCGGTGGCCTCGCTGCTGTGCGCCCTGGCCCCCAACCCGACCTTCCTCAACCTCTCCCGCGCGCTGCAGGGCGTCGGCGGCGCGGTGATGTTCGCGGTGTCGCTGGCCCTGGTCGCCCAGGAGTTCCCGGCCGGACGGGAGCGCGGCACGGCGATGGGCCTGTACGGGGCCACCATCGGGGTCGCGGTGGCGGTCGGCCCGCTGGTCGGCGGCGCGCTGACCGACTGGCTGGGCTGGGAGTCGATCTTCTACCTCAACCTGCCGATCGGGGCGGCGGCGCTGCTGGTCACCTTCCTGAAGCTGCGCGAGAGCCGCGACCCCAACGCCACCCGGATCGACTGGGCGGGCGTGGTGACCTTCTCGCTCTCGCTGTTCCTGCTGGTCCTGGCGCTGGTACGGGGCAACGCGGAGGGCTGGGGCAGCGCCCTGATCGTCTCGCTGTTCATCGGCGCGGCGCTGCTGATGGCCGCGTTCGTGGTGATCGAGCTGCGGGTGGCGGAACCGATGCTGCCGCTGACGCTGTTCCGGCGCGGGGCGTTCACCGGGGTGCAGCTGGCCGCGTTCGCGGTCTCCGGCTCACTGTTCGCGCTGTTCCTGTATCTGACCCTGTACCTGCAGAACTACCTCGGCCTGTCGCCGTTCGCGGCCGGCGTGCGGTACCTGCCGATCACGGCGCTCAGCTTCCTGGTCGCGCCGGTCGCCGGGGCGCTGCTGTCCCGGGTGCAGGCCCGGCTGCTGCTCGGGATCGGGCTCGCGGCGGTCGGCGCGGGGCTGCTGCTGATGGGCGGCATCCAGGCCGGCGACACCTGGTCGACCCTGCTGAGCGGCTTCGTGGTGGCGGGCGCGGGGGTCGGTCTGATCAACCCGGTGATCGCGGACGTGGCGGTGAGCGTGGTCCCCAAGGAGCGCAGCGGGATGGCCGCCGGCATCAACGACACCTTCCGGCAGGTCGGCATCGCCGTGGGCATCGCGGTCTGGGGCGCGGTGTTCGTCGGCCGGGGCACCGAGCGGGTCCGAGAGCTGGCCGCCGGGACCCCGGCCGCCGAGGGCGGGCGGCCCCGGCAGCTGGTCGAGGCGGCCTCCTCGGGCGCGCTGGACGAGGCGGTGGCAGCGTTCCCGGAGCCGGTCCGCGGGGCGGTGGTGGACGCCGCCCGGGCGGGGTTCCTGTCCGGCCTGAACACGGTGCTGTGGATGGGTGCGGTGCTCAGCTTCGCGGGGGCCGTGCTGGCCCTGTGGCTGGTCCGGGAGAGCGAGATCGAGCGCGACCGGCCCGAGCCCGACCCGGCGCCCGCGGGTGCCGGGGGCTGAGCGGGCCCCCGGCGGCGGTCCGGACTCAGGACACCCAGGTGGTGGTGGCGCCGAGCACGGCGGACCCGTCGAGGTCGGCCAGCTTGAGCCCGACGAAGGCCCGGGCGGCCTCGGAGGTCTGCACCCGCAGTGCCGGACGGTCCGCGCCGAGCGCGTCGACGATGGTGGCGGCGGCGCCCTCGGCGGACTGCGCGCCGTTCGCGAAGGCGGCCGTGGTGCGGTCGAGGTAGCCCTTGAGGGCCGGGGCGTACGGGCCGGCGGCGCCCAGCACGGCCTCGAGGTCGACGCCGACGTTGGCCACGAACTCGCTGGCCACGGCGCCGGGCTCGACCAGGGTCACGCCGACGCCCTGGGCGGCGGCCACCGGGGCGAGCGACTCCAGGAAGCCCTCGACGGCGAACTTGGCCGCGCAGTACGCCTCGTTGAAGGGCTGGCCGACCACGCCGCCGACGCTGCTCACCGCGATCAGGCGGCCGCCGGAGGCCCGCAGGTGGGGCAGGGCGGCGCGGGTGACCTCCACGACGCCGAAGAAGTTCACCTCCATCACCGCGCGGACGTCCGCCACGGTCTCCTGCTCGATGGTGCCGAGGTGGCCGGCGCCCGCGTTGTTGACCACCGCGTCCAGTCGGCCGTGCTCGGTGATCACGCCGGCGACGCAGGCAGCCACCGACGCGGGGTCGGTCACGTCCAGCTGCCGCACCTGGACCAGCTCGGCGACGCCGGCCTCGGCGGCGGCCCGCTCCAGGGCGCCGGAGCGGGTGAGGTCCCGCATGGTGGCGACCACCAGCCAGCCGGCCCGGGCGGCGGCGACGGCCGCGGCCAGGCCGATGCCGGACGAGCAGCCGGTGATCAGGACGGTCCGGTTCGGCGTGGTGGCGTCGCGGGGGGCGGTGCTGGACATGGGGGTACCTCGTTCGGGGTCGGAGGGCGGTCGACCGGCTGAGGTCGGTCATCCCAGCCGATTGCGTGTACACACACACTAATACTGTGTGCGCGCACACGCAAGCAAGTACGATGCGGTCATGACGCGCGCCGAGCTCTCCCTGGGGCCCCTGTCCGACCAGGACCACGCCTTCTACGGCCTGGTCTGGGCCGGCACCACGCTGGCCGCGCACGTGGACCGCGAGCTGACCCGCACCCACGGCCTGCCGATGTCCTGGTTCGAGGTGATGCTCTGGCTCAACGGCCAGCCGGAGCCGGTGGCCGCCTCCGACCTCGGCGCCCGCACCATGCTCAGCCGCAGCCAGGTCTCCCGGGTGGTGGACGCGCTCGCGGCCCGCGGCCTGGTCGCCCGCAGCCCCTCCCCCTCCGACGCCCGTTCGGTGCGGATCGCGCTGACCGAGCACGGTCGGCGGACCTTCGCCGAGGCGGACGCGGCCCGCCGGGAGATCCTCCGGCCGGTCTTCAGCGGGCTCCTGGACGAGACGGACATCCAGGCCCTGGAGACCGTCTGGCGCAAGCTCAAGCAGCCCCACGCCGAGAAGCGGCCGGACGGCCCGGCCGAGGCCGGGAACTGACCCGGGGGGCGCGGGGAGAGCCGTCGCGCTCCCCCCACGCCCCCGCGGGCGCGTACGCCGGGTCAGCCGATCGCGATCCGGAAGACCTTGTCCGCGCCGTCGGCCGCGCCGCCGTTGTTGTCGGCGTTGGTGGTGGTGAGCCAGAGCTGGTCCGCACCCGGCACCTTGGCGACCGTGCGCAGCCGGCCGTAGGTGCCGACGTAGTACGAGGTGGGCGTGGAGACGCTCTCCGAGTCGCCGTTGATCGGGATCCGCCACATCCGCTCACCGCGCAGCGCGGCCATGTAGACCACGTTGCGGACGATCGCGATGCCGCTCGGCGAGGCCTGGTCGACCGGCCAGCTCGCCTTGGGGTTGGTCATGCCGGCGACCGTGCAGTCGCCCTCGCAGGTCGGCCAGCCGTAGTTGGCGCCGGGCTTGATCAGGTTGAGCTCGTCCCGCTTCGCGTTGCCGAACTCGGCCTCCCACAGGCGGCCGTTGCGGTCGAAGGCGAGGCCCTGCGGGTTGCGGTGGCCGTAGCTGTAGACGTAGTTGCCGAACGGGTTGCCGGGGGCCGGCCGGCCGGCGGTGGTGAGCCGCAGGATCTTGCCGTTCAGGGAGTTCTTGTCCTGCGCGTCGGCGGGGGTCTCGGCGTCGCCGGTGGAGGCGTAGAGGTAGCCGTCCGGGCCGAAGGCGAGCCGGCCGCCGTTGTGGTACTGGTTCTTGCCGATGCCCTGGAGCAGCACGGTGTAGCCGCCGAGCGAGGTGCCGGTCCAGGTCATCCGGACGATCCGGTTGCCCTCGGCCGCGGTGTGCATGAAGTAGACGTAGTGGTTGCCCGACCAGTTGGGGTCGACCGCGACCCCGAGCAGGCCGCCCTCGCCGTTGGTGGTGACGGCGTCGGGCACCGTACCGGCCAGGGTGCGGGTGCCGCCGGTGGTGAGGGTGAAGACCTTGAAGCTGTCCCGTTCGGTGACCAGCGCGCTCCTGCCGTCCGGCAGCCAGGCGATGCCCCAGGGGACGGTCCAGCCGCTGGAGAGCACGGACGGGGAGCCCGGGACGCCGCCGTCGGATCGGCAGGCGCCGGTGGTGAAGGAGACCGGGGCGGACGGCGGTGACCAGCCGCCCGCGGTGTCCTCGGCGACCACCGTCAGGGTGAACGGGGCGTCACAGGCGAGACCGGTGACGGCCGTGGTGGTGGCGGGCGGGGTGCCGGCCACGGTGGCCAGTACGGCGGCGCCGCTTCGGACCTGGTAGCCGACCACGCCCCGGTCGTCGGTGGAGGCGGCCCAGCTGAGGGTTGCGCCGGTGGAGGTGACCGCCGAGACGGCCGGGGTGCCCGGCCGGCTGGGCGGCGGGTCGGAGCCGGCCGGGGTGGTGCACTCGGTCGCGACGCTGGCGGGTGAGGCGTTGCCGGACGCGTCCCGGGCGACCACGGCCAGGGTGTAGGTGGTGCCCGGGGCGAGGCCGGTGAGCCGCTGCCCGGTCGCGGTGCCGGGCGCCTCGGCGATCTTGTTGCCGTGCTCGTAGAGGTCGTAGGCGCTGACGCCGACGTCGTCGGTGGCGGCGCCCCAGGACAGGGTCAGGGCGTTCGGGGTGAGGCCGGAGCAGGACGGCGTGCCGGGGCGGGTCGGGGCGGTGGTGTCGGCCGCGGTGCCGACCTGCAGCCGGTCCAGGTTGGGGCCGCCGGACGCGGTGACGGCGGTGGCCCGGACGGTGTTGGAACCGGCCCGCAGCGGCGCGCCGACGGTCCTGGTGGCCCAGGTGTTCCAGTCGGCGGTGGACGGGAAGGAGACGCCGGCGGCGACCACGGTGCCGTTGACGGCGATGTCCATCGGCCGGTCGGTGGTGCCCGCGTTGGCGTACCGGAAGGCCAGCGGGGCGGTGCCGGCCGCGGTGGCGCTCACCGTGAACTCGACGGCCGAGCCCGCCGCGTTGGTGTAGTCGACGAACCCGGTGCCGGTGTAGCCGGTGTGGTTGGTGGCGACGGCCGCCCGGGTGAGCGCGGCGTCCTCGGCCTGGTAATCGGCGCTGGGCGCGGTCGGTTCGACGTCCAGGCTGTCCAGGTCGGGCAGGCCGGCGGCACTGGTCGAGGTCAGCCGCACCCGGTTGGCGCCGGCGTCCACCGCGGCGGTCACCGTGGCGGTGGCCCAGTCGTCCCAGGTCCCGGTGGACGGGAAGGACCGGGCGGCCGATACCACCGTCCCGTTGACGGCCACGTCGCCGTGCCGGTCGACCGAACTGCCGATCACGTTGTCCCCGTTGACGAAGCCCGTGCCCGAGTAGCCGCGGTGGTCGGACGCCACCGCGCCGAGCGTGACGGTCGCGGACTCGGCCTCGTACCGGGTGGCGGCGGCCGAGGCCGTCGGCGCGGCGCCGACCGTGGTGGCCGTCAGGAGGGCGGCGGCGGCCATTGCGGCGCCGATGCTGTGCAGGTGCTTCATCGGGGACTCCTCGGCCCTGGTGCCGGACGACGGTCCCGGTGGACCGGTACGGGGTCCGCGCGGCGGCGGGGCCGGCTGCGGTGGGAGATCTGCACGGGTGGTCGGTCCTTCGGGTCAGCGGAGTTCGATCCGGTCGAGGTTGGGGCCGCCGGCCGCGCCGGTGGCGGTGAGCCGGACCGTGTTGGTGCCCGCCCGGAGGGCGACCGGCAGGGAGGTGGCGGCCCAGGTGTCCCAGTCGGCGGTGGGCGGGAAGGACACCGCGGCGGCCCGCGCGCCGTTGACGGTGACGTCCATCGGGCGGCCGGCGGCGGTGCCGTTGGCGTAGCGCACGGTCAGCGTGGCGCTCGCCGCGGCGGCCGAGTGCAGGGTCCACTCGGCGTGGCTGCCGGCGGCGTCGGACAGGTTGACGAAGCCGGCGCCGGTGTAGCCGCGGTGCCCGGTGTCCAGGACGCCCTGCGAGAGCCGGGCCTCCTCGGCCCGGTAGACGCCGCTCGACCCGGACACCAGCTGGTAACCGCGCATCGAGGTGGTGAGCAGGTGGCAGTCGCGCAGGGATCCGGAAGTGTCGCCGAGCGAACGGTAGATCCCCCACTTGGGCCGTACCCGGTCGGCGAGGAAGGTGTCGACGCCGGTCCTGGTCACGTCCGTCACCACGGCGCCCGCGCTGCGCAGGATCCAGCGCACCGAACCGGACGTCCCGTCGCCGACCCTGACCTGGAGGTCGACGTCGATCCAGCGGTCGTGCAGCGGCTCGAGCGGGGTCCGGCCGACCAGGACCCCGGCGACGGGCAGTTGGAGTTCGACGGTCGGGGTGCCGGAGACCCGGCGCAGCGACTGGACCAGGATCGGCGAGGTGCCGTCCCCGGGCTGCTTGAGCTGCATGATGTGGGTGAAGGAGGTGGTCGCCCGCAGCGAGCCGGGGATGAACAGGGCGTAGGCGGCGCGCCAGGTCTGGCCGGGCTTCCACTCCAGGAAGGAGCCGGGGCCGGTCCGCATGCCGGTCACCTCCTGGCGCTGGCGGTCCGTCATGGAGTCGCGGTCGACCAGGTGCATGTCCCAGCGGAAGGCGTCGCCCTCGGTGCGGATGTGCGGGTGTCCGGCGGGGTGCGAGCCGGCCCGGTCGTCCTCGACGGTCTCGAAGGCGGCGAGGCCGTCGGCCGCGGCCGAGGGCGACCAGCGCAGGTGCCAGGAGTCGACCGAGAGGCCGGACCCGGCGGCGGCCGGGGCGGTGGGCGGTGGGCCCGGGGCGGCGGCCCGGGCGGTGGACGGTAGCGCGGCGGCGGCGCCGGCGAGGGCCGCGCCGAGGACGGACCTGCGTGAGAGCGTGCTCATCTCTCTCCTCACAGCGGGGGTGGGGGTCCGGGAGTGCACAGCGCTCGGCCTGGGCTCCCCGGGGGAGGAGGGGCCTGAGTACCGTTCAGAATCGACGCCTGAACGAGCACGGTCAATGACTTCGGTTAGGAAAGTTTCCCAATCATTCGAGGAGCGGCCCGCGCGGGGCCCGCCGACCGTGCGTCACCGAACCTCCGTTGCAGGTCGCGGACGGTTCCGGCACGCGCCGCATGCGGTTCCCGCCGAGGGCCCCGAAGTCAACCGTGATGATTGTGTGATGCTCGGTATGCAGGCTTGTTATTGAGGTGTTGATCCCTCTAATCTCCCAGGCAGCCCGCCGCTGCGGGCGCCCGGAACGCGGCACGCCCAACCCTGCCCACCGCGCCACCGGGACGACCGGACACCCTGGGCAGGGGCGGGGGACCCAGGTTATTGCGCCGACCCCCATCGGCTCGGGGTGAAGCCGCGCCCGACGCGCGGCCGGGCCACCTCCCGGCCCGAACCCGACAGCTCACCTCGCAGGCGTGCGGAGAGGGATAACTGATGGTGTTTTCGGGTTCCGGGCGTCACCGCCGTCCCACCCAGGCCGACCGGGCCGTCGCGGCCGCCGGCGTCGCCGGGGTCGGCCTCGCGCTCCCGCTGCTCACCGCGACCGGCGCGCACGCGGCACCGGCCGTCGCGCCGGACACCTGGCAGGCGGTCGCCCAGTGCCAGACCGACGGGGACTGGCACGGCAACCCCGGCACCGGAACGTACGGCGGCCTCGGTCTGACCCTGCGGACCTGGGCCGCGTACGGCGGCGACGAGTTCGCCGCGCAGCCCGACCACGCCACCCCGCAGCAGCAGATCATCGTGGCCGAGCGCCTGCTCGCGGCCCGCGGCTCCAGCCTGTGGCCCACCTGCGGCCCGGCGGCCGGCCTGCCCGCCCCGGTGGTCGACACCCCGCCCGCCGCCGACCCGGGCGTGCCCAGCCTCGACGCGTCCACCCCGGTCCGGGGCGACGGCGGGTACGTCCCGCACTTCGTGCTGCCGTACCTGGAACCCTCCGCGACCCCCGCCGTCCCCGGAACCACCGGGACCACCGGTGAGCTGCCGCCCGCCGCCCCGGCCCAGCCCGGCGGCCTGCCGACCGACCTGCCCGGCACCACGGTGCCCGGCACCACCCCGGTCGACCCCACCACGGCCGCCCCGGTCACCCCGGCCCCGGGCACCACCCCGGCGCCCGGCACCGGTGCCACCACCCCCACCACCTCGCCGAGCCCGGACGCCACCACCACCCCCGCCACCGGCCTGCCGGTGCCGGGCGCCTCCGGCACCACCGCGCCCGCCACCACCGGGCAGCCGGCCACGCCGGACCCGGCCGCGACGGCGACGGCGACGGCGACGGCGACGACGGCCGCCACCGCAGCAGCCACCACCACGCCCGCGGCCACCGCACCGGCGCCCGCGACCACCTACACCGTCGCCCCGGGCGACACCCTCTCCACCATCTCCAACAGCCTGACGCTGGGCGGCTGGCAGCACCTCTACGAGAGCAACTCCCCCACGGTCGGCACCAACCCCGACCTGATCCACCCCGGCCAGGTGCTCAACCTCCCCTGACCGGCCGGGACCGGCCCCGGCCGGCCCCACCCGAACCCCGCACCGGACCACCGGGCACGGGCCTGGCAGACTGCTGCCGACGGCCCGTGCCCGAACGATCCCAGCCGAGGTTCCATGCAGTCCCTGCTCGCCGGCTTCGCCCCGATCTGGGTGCTCACCGCCGTCGGCCTGCTGATCGCCCGGACCGGCCTGCTCGGGGAGCAGGCCGAGGCGGTGCTCGGCCGGTTCGTCTTCCATGTGGCCATGCCCGCCGCACTGTTCACCATGCTCGCCGGGGCCCGCCCGGCCGGCCTGGTGGGCGCCGCGATGCTGGCCTTCGCCGCGGGCACGGTGCTCACCGCCGGGCTGGGCTTCCTGGCGGGCCGGGTGCTGTTCCGCCGGGCCCCGGCCGACCGGGCGATCAGCGGGATGGCGGCGGGCTACGTCAACTCGGCCAACCTCGGCATCCCGGTGGCCGTCCAGGTGCTCGGTGACGCCTCGTTCGTGGCCCAGATCCTGCTGTTCCAGGTCCTGCTGGTGTCCCCGGTGATCCTCGCCCTGCTCGACGCGGGCACCGCGCCGGCCCGCGCGGCGGCCGGCTCCGGGACGGCGGCGCCCGGCCCGCTGCGGCGGCTGCTCACCATGCCGGTCCGCAACCCGGTCATCCTGGCCTCCGCCCTCGGTGTGCTGGTCTCCGCCGCGGGGTGGCGGCTGCCGCCGTTCCTGGCCCGGCCCGGCGAACTGCTCGGCGCGGCGGCGGTCCCGACCGCGCTGCTCACCCTCGGCATGTCGCTGCACGGCCGCCGGGCCGGGGCCGGCCCCGGGCTGCGGGCCGAGGTCGGCGTGGCCGTGGCCCTGAAGACGCTGGTCCAGCCGCTGGTCGCGCTGGCGGTCGGCGGCCCGCTGCTGCACCTGCCCCGCCATCAACTGCTGGCCGTGGTGCTCTGCTCGGCGCTGCCGACCGCCCAGAACGCCTTCGTCTACGCCCGCGAGTACGGGCTGAGCACGGCCGTGGCCCGCGACTCGGTGCTGTCCTCGACGCTGGTATCGATGGGCACGCTCTCCCTGGTGTACCTGGCCCTCGGTCCGACGCACTGAGCCGGACTCCCGGCGGACTGCGGCAACCTGCCGTCTTGACGAAACCATGACACTGACGGACCATCATGCTGGCGCGCGCCGCACCTCCTCCCCTGTTCCGTCCCTACGGATCCCCCACCGGAGGACAGTCATGCGACTGCCCAGTCGAGGGAAGCCCGCCGCGGCCACCGCCGTCCTGCTGGCCCTCGCCCTCGCGTCACCGCTCACCACCCAGGCCGCCGCGCACCCGGTTCCCGCCGGGTCCGCCGTCGGCGCGGACACCGCCCGGCAGTACGTCCTCGACGGCCCGCGGACCGTCGCCGAGCGCACCGCCATCGCCGCCACCGGCGCCTCCGTCGACGCCGTCCGCAGCGACTCCGTGGTGGTCACCGCCACCGCCGCCGAAGCCGGCCGGCTGCGGGCGCTCGGCTGGTCCGCCACCCTGCTGCCCGGCCCGCAGGACGGCGCCGACGGCGCCCAGGAGTCGGCGGGCGCCGCCCTGTACGACTTCCCGTCCGCGGACTCCGGCTACCACAACTACGCCGAGGCCACCGCCGACATCGACGCCGTGGTCGCCGCCCACCCCGACATCATGAGCAAGCGCGTCATCGGCACCTCGTACGAGGGCCGGGCGATCGTCGCGATCAAGATCAGCGACAACGTCGGCACCGACGAGAACGAGCCCGAGGTGCTGTTCACCGCCCACCAGCACGCCCGCGAGCACCTCACCGTCGAGATGGCGCTCTACCTGCTGCACGAGTTCGGCGACAAGTACGCCACCGACAGCCGGATCGCGAACGCCGTCAACAGCCGCGAGATCTGGGTGGTCCCGGACCTCAACCCCGACGGCGGCGAGTACGACATCGCCACCGGCCGCTACCGCAGCTGGCGCAAGGACCGCCAGCCCAACCCCGGCAGCAGCAGCGCCGGTACCGACCTCAACCGGAACTGGAACTACAAGTGGGGCTGCTGCGGCGGCTCCTCCGGCTCCACCTCCAGCGAGACGTACCGGGGCAGCGCGGCGGAGTCCGCCAAGGAGACCAAGGTGGTCGCCGACTTCGTGCGCAGCCGGGTGGTCGGCGGCAAGCAGCAGATCACCGCGGCGATCGACTTCCACACCTACAGCCAGCTGGTGCTCTGGCCGTTCGGCTGGACCACCGCCAACACCACCACGGGCATGACCGCCGACGAGTACAACACCTTCGCCACCCTCGGCCGCACCATGGCCGGCACCAACGGCTACACCCCCGAGCAGTCCAGCGACCTGTACATCACCGACGGGGCGATCGACGACTGGCTGTGGGGCACCCAGCGGGTCTTCGCGTACACCTTCGAGATGTACCCGGGCCCGAACGGCAGCAGCGGCTTCTACCCGCCCGACGAGGTGATCGGACGGGAGACCAGCCGCAACCGGGAGGCCGTGCTGCGGCTGGTGGAGACCGCCGACTGCGTGTACCGGGCGATCGGCAAGCAGCAGCAGTACTGCGGCATCGCGACCTGAGCGGCGCCGCTCCGGACGGGCCCGCGCAGGGCCCGCCCGGAGCGGCAGACCGTCAGGAGCGCACCGGGCGCCGGGCCGGCTGGTCGCGGTCGCCGAACAGCCGGTGGTAGGCGGCCAGGTGGCGCGGGTCGGCCAGCAGGAACGGCAGGTCGGTCGGCACCATGTGGCGGATCACCAGCATCGGCAGCGGGCTGCGCAGCGGCCGGAAGTCGGGGTTCCACAGGCCCGGCTGGTCCGGCGGCAGGTCGTGGAACTGGCCCAGCATCAGGCCGTCCTCGACGAAGGCGGTCTTCAGCTCCAGCTGGGTGCGGTCGACGAGTTCGGGAGCCTCGGCGGTCGGCAGGTCGGGGAAGACGATCAGGATGGTGGTGAACTGCGCCCGGACGCCGCCGGGCGGCGCCAGCCGCAGGAACCAGTCCCGGTACAGCGCGACGGCCTCCGCCACCTCCCCGCGGTCCTCGGGCCGCCCCGGCCACAGGGCCAGGTGGAACCGCCCGTCGCGCAGCGAGGCGCCGACGAACGGACAGACCGGGCCGGTGCGGCCGAGTTCCGGGTGCGGCGCGGTCAGGTACGCCCGGGCCCAGCCGAGCACACCGCGCAGTGCGTCCGCGTACCGGCGGGCGTGCGGCGGCAGCCCGGCGGCGGGCGGCTCCAGGTCGGCGGCGGTGAACAGGGCGTGCTCGGGTCTGCCGGGGTGGGTGAGCATCAGGAGTCCCGCGGGTCGGCCGGGCGGGCGCCGGTCGGCCGCCCGGAGTCCGGAAGTGAGTCGTCGGCCTCGCGCAGCGGCCGGTACCCGTAGCCCGCGGCGGTCCAGGCCAGTGCGGCGAGGCCGGTGAGGACCACGACGGCGGCCATGCCGCGTCCCGGGCCGGTGCCGAGGACGGCGCCGATCAGGGTGCCGGGCAGGGTGGCGGGGTCGCGTAGCAGCGGTTCGAAGACGTGGTCGGTGAGCGGGCCGGTGACCAGGTAGCCGAGCGGCATCACCAGCCGGGCCAGCATCAGGCAGGTGGCGAGTACCCGGCCCTGCAGGTCGAGGCCGACCTTGAGCTGGACCAGGGCCAGCCAGTGGGCGTTGATCAGGGCCGCGCAGACACCGATGCCGAACATGCCGGCGGTCGGGAAGAACGCGGTCGGGCGCAGGCCGATCACCACCGCGGAGGCGGCGAACAGCCCGACGAAGGCGATCATGCCGGCGGCCCGGCGGCGGGTGCCGCCCCAGAGCGCCATCAGGGCGCTGCCGGCCAGCAGTCCGGCGCCCTGGGCGGCCAGCACCATGCCGAGGGTGGCGGGTGAGCCGAAGGCCAGGACCAGCGGGGTGACCAGGACCGTTACCACGCCACCGAGCGCGT
Source organism: Kitasatospora sp. NPDC048540 (assembly GCF_040651175.1). Lineage (NCBI taxonomy): Bacteria > Bacillati > Actinomycetota > Actinomycetes > Kitasatosporales > Streptomycetaceae > Kitasatospora > Kitasatospora sp. NPDC048540. The sequence continues at coordinate 58,100 of NZ_JBEZIR010000008.1, read as the reverse complement.
TGGCGACGGCGAAGAAGACGGCGAGGGCGATCAGGCCGCGGCGGCGGGCCAGGAAGCGCCATCCCTCGGTGATCTCCCGCAGCAGCGGCCCGTCCCGGCGGACGAAGCCGAGATCGGGGAAGCGGACCACCAGCAGGGTGGTGAGCGAGATCGCGAACGAGGCCACGTCCAGCCACACCACGGTGGCCAGGCCGACGGCCACCGCCAGTGCGCCGCCGAGGAGTTGGGCGAACAGGGTGCCGGTGGCGGTGCCCAGTCCGACCACGCCGTTGGCCTGGCCCAGGTAGCGCTTGGGAGTGAGCTGGGTGACGGCCGCGAGGTAGGCGGGCTGCCGGAAGGCGGTGGCGACGGCCCCCACGATCACCACCGCGTACAGCTGCCACAGCCGCAGTGACCCGGCGGTGAGCAGGGCGGCGGCGGCCGCGCCGGCGCCGAGCGCGGCCAGGTCGCAGCCGATCATCACCCGGCGGCGGTCGTGGCGGTCGGCCACGGCGCCGGCGATGGGGGCCGCCAGGATGGCCGGGAGCAGCGCGAACGCGGCGATGGCGGCGAAGGCGGTGACGGCGCCGGTGGTGCGGTAGGCCCACAGGCCGAGGGCGAAGGTGGACAGTCCGGTGCCGACCAGCGAGACCAGCTGGCCGAGGGTGACGGTGAGGAAGGCGGTGAGCCGGGCCGGCGGCGGTACCTCGGGCGGTTCGGCCGGTCCCTCCGCGCGCCGCCAGCGCTCCACGCGTTGCTGCAGCAGTTCGGCGAGGGCGGGTTCGCGCTGGAAGAAGTGGCCGGCGCCGGGGACCACGGCGGTGTCCACGGCGGAGCCGTAGGCGGCCCATTCGTGGGCGCGTTCGCGGTGGAACTCGGTGACCCGGTCGCGTTCGCCGACCACCACCAGGACGGGGGTGGGGCCGGCCGTGGCGGGGGCGCCGTAGAAGCGTTCGGCCTCGACGGCGTCGTGCCGCACGGCCGCGGCCAGCAGCCGGCGTTCCTGCTCGGGGAGGTCCTCGGCGAGGCCGCCGAGGGCGCGCAGGCCGTCGGTGAGGGCGCGGTCGGACTGCCGGCGGCCGGGGGCGAGGCGGGCCAGGCGGCCGAGCAGTCCCGGCAGTTCGGCGGTCGGGAAGGCCGCCCCGACGACCAGGCCGAGGACGGGGTGGCCGGCGGCGCGCAGTTCGGCCTCGATCGCGGTGGCGAGGGCGGCGCCGACGCAGTGGCCGTACAGGACCACCGGGCCGGGGCGTTCCCGCAGGATCCGCTCGGCGCAGCGGCGGGCGAGGCCGGCGGCCGGTTCGGCGCTCTCGTCCGGGTGGGCCGGGTCGCGTCCGGGCGGCTGGACGGCGTACAGGGCCCAGCTGTCGGGCAGCCGTTCGGCGAGGTCGCGGTAGACGATGGCGCCGGCGCCGCCGAACGGGACGGCGAGGACGGTGACCTCGGCCTGTTCGGCGGTGGTGCCGGTCATCCGGTGGATCAGGTCGGCGGCCCGGCCGGGGCCGCCGAGGCGTGCGGCGAGGGTGCGGACGGTGGGGTGGCCGAACAGGTCGAGGACGGAGAGTTCGGGGTCGATCCGGCGGACCGCGCGGACGGCTCGCATGGAGTCGCCGCCGGCGGCGAAGAAGTCCTCGTCGAGGCCGACCGGCCGTTCCAGGACGTCCTGGAAGACGGCGGCGACCAGCGCTTCGGCGGGGGTGGTGGGGGCGGCGACGGGACCGGTGGGGGTCTCGTCGGGCGGGGCGGGCAGGGCGGCCCGGTCGAGCTTCCCGGCGGGGCTGAGGGGCAGTTCGTCGATGGCGGCGAGCCGGGCGGGCACCAGGTGGGCGGGCAGGCGGCGGCGCAGCCAGGCGGTGACCTCGGCGGGGTCGAGCGGCCGGGTGGTGACCAGGTGGCCGACCAGCTGGGGTTCGCCGGCCCGGTCGGGGCGCAGCACGACGGCGGCGCGGCGGATGTCGGGGTGTTCGGCGAGGACGGCTTCGATCTCGCCGGTCTCGATCCGGTGGCCGCGGAGTTTGATCTGTCCGTCGGCGCGTCCCAGCAGCAGGAGTTGGCCGTCGGCGCGGTGGCGGGCGAGGTCGCCGGTGCGGTAGAGGCGGCCGGGTCCGAAGGGGTTGGGGACGAAGGCGGCGGCGGTCAGGTCGGGCCTTCGGTGGTAGCCGTGGGCGAGGCCGGCGCCGCCGAGGTACAGGTCGCCGACGGCGCCGAGCGGGACCGGGCGCAGGCGGTCGTCGAGGACGTACGCGGTGGTGTTGGCGAGCGGGCGGCCGACGGTGATCTCGCCGTCGTCGTCGATCCGGCGGGCGGTGGCCCAGATGGTGGCCTCGGTGGGGCCGTAGAGGTTCCACAGGGCGCCGACCCGCGGGCGCAGGGCGGCGGCGAGGTCGGTGGGCAGGGCCTCGCCGCCGCACAGGGCGGTGAGCTGCGGGCCGCCGTTCCAGCCGGCCTCCAGCAGCAGGCGCCAGGTGGCGGGGGTGGCCTGCAGGCAGGTGGCGCCGCTGTCGGCGATCCGGCGGGCGAGGGCGGCGCCGTCGCGGACGGTGGTGCGGTCGGCGAGCTCGACCCGGGCGCCGGTGACCAGCGGCAGCCACAGTTCCAGGCCGGCGATGTCGAAGGAGAGGGTGGTGATGGCCAGCAGGACGTCCTCGGGGCCGAAGCCGTCGAGGGTGCGGCGGATCGCACCGAGGAGGTTGGCGAGGGCACGGTGCGGGACGGCGACACCCTTGGGGCGGCCGGTGGAGCCGGAGGTGTACAGCAGGTAGGCGGTGCGGTCGGGGTCGGGTGCGGGCAGCGGTACGGGCGGCGCCGCCGGGGTGCCGGGGCCGGGGCCCCGGGTGTGCAGGGCGAGGACCGGGCCGTCGAAGGGGACGCCGGGCAGGGCGGTGCCGTCGTCGGTGAGCAGGGCGGCGGCACCGGAGTCGGCGAGCATGTGGGTGAGCCGCTCGGCGGGGTAGTCGGGGTCGAGCGGCAGGTAGGTGCCGCCGGCCCGCAGCACGGCGAGCAGCGCGACCGGCAGTCGGGTGGTGCGGTCGACGGCGACGCCGACCACGGTCTGCGGTCCGACGCCGTGGGCGGCCAGGGTGCGGGCCAGGGCGTCGGCCTGCCGGTCGAGCGCGGCGTAGTCGAGGGTGCGGGTGCCGTCGCCGACGGCGGTGGCGTGCGGGGTGCGGGCGGCGTGGGCGGCGATCTGCTCGGGCACGGTGGCGGTGGGCAGGTCGGCGGTGGCGTCGTTCCACTCGGTGAGGACCGTGTGGTGCTCGGCGGCGCCGGCGAGCGGCAGGTCGGCGAGGGCGGTGTCGGGGTCGGCGGCGACGGCCCGCAGCAGGGTGGCGAAGTAGCCGGCCAGCCGTTCGGCGGTGGCGGGGGCGAGGACGTCGGCGCTGTACTCCAGGGCGCCGGTGAGGCCGTCGGGCTGCTCGACCAGGATCAGCGAGAGGTCGAACTTGGCGACGCCGGTGGGGCCGTCGGCCGCGGTGGCGGTCAGTCCGGGCAGCCGCCAGACGGGGGCGGGCATGTTCTGCAGGGCGAACATGGTGGAGAACAGTGGTGTCCGGGCGGGGTCCCGGACCGGGGCGAGCTGCTCGACCAGCCATTCGAAGGGCACCTCGGCGTGGCCGAAGGCGGCCACGCAGGTGTCCCGGACGGCCCGCAGGTGCTCGCGGAAGGTCAGGTCGGGGCGTGGCCGGCCGCGCAGCGGCAGCATGTTGACGAAGAAGCCGACCAGGTCGTCGGCGTCGGGGTGGTGCCGGCCGGCCACCGGTACGCCGACCACCAGGTCGTCGGTGCCGGCGTACCGGGCGAGCAGCACCTGGTAGGCGGCGAACAGCGTCATGAAGGCGGTGGCGCCCTCGGCCCGGCCGATCCCCAGCAGGGGTGCGGACACCTCGGCGGGGACGGTGAGGGGGACGGCGCCGCCGGTGTGGCTCGGGCGGGCGGGGCGGGGCCGGTCGGCGGGCAGGTCGAGGAAGGGCGGGGCGTCGCGCAGCAGTTCGCGCCAGTGCGCGAGGCCCTCGGTGTGGTCGGTGCCGCGCTGCCAGGCGGCGTGGTCGGCGTACTGGACGCCGGGCGGCGGCAGCGGGGTGCCCGCGTACGCGGCGCCGACCTCGTCGGCGAACAGCGCGTACGACCAGCCGTCGAAGACGATGTGGTGGAAGGTCAGCAGCAGCAGGTGGGCGCGGTCCTCGATGCGCAGCAGCCGGGCCCGCAGCAGCGGGCCGGCGGCGAGGTCGAAGCCGTGCCGGAACTCGGCGTCGACCTCGGTGCGCAGCCGTTCGGCGGGGGCGCCGCGCAGGTCGGTGACGGGCAGCGGGACGGGTGCGGGGGGCAGGACCCGGGGGGCGGGGGCGCCGTCGGCGGCGGGGAAGACGGTGCGCAGGCTGTCGTGGCGGGCGGCGGCCGCGGTGAGCGCGGCGGCCAGCGCGGGGACGTCGAGGTCGCCGTCCAGGCGCAGCGCGTACGGGAGGTTGTAGGCGGGGTTGCCGGGGGTGACCTGGTCGAGGAACCAGAGCCGCTGCTGGGCGAAGGAGACCGTGACCGGGCTGCCGGGGCGCAGCGGGGGGTGGGTGGCGGTGCCGGGGCGCAGCGCGGCGAGCTGCCGGGCGAGGCCCGCGACCGTGGGGTGGGCGAACAGGACGGGCAGGGCCACGGTGGTGCCGAGGTCGCGGCGCAGCCGGGAGACGGCGCGGGTGGCGAGCAGGGAGTGGCCGCCGAGGGCGAAGAAGTCGGCGTCGGCGTCGGTGACGGGGACGCCGAGCAGTTCGGTGTAGACGGCGGCGACGGCGCGTTCCAGCCGGGTGGCGGGCGGGCGGCCGGTGGTGGCGGGGGCCGGGGCGGCGGGCAGGGCGGCGCGGTCGACCTTGCCGTTGGCGGTGAGCGGCAGGGCGTCGAGCGGGACGAGTGCGGCGGGGACGAGGTGGGCGGGCAGCCGGGCGGCGAGCCGGTCGGCGAGGCCGTCCAGGGCCGCCGGGGCGTCGGCGACCAGGTAGGCGGTCAGCCGGCCGTCGGCGGCGAGTACGGCGGCGTCGGTGATGCCGGGCTCGGCGCGCAGGGCGGCCTCGACCTCGCCGGGTTCGACCCGGTAGCCGCGGATCTTGACCTGGCGGTCGGCGCGGCCGAGGAACTCCACGGTGTCGTCGGCGCGCAGCCGGACCCGGTCGCCGGTGCGGTACCGGCGGGTGCCGGTGTCCGGGTCGGTGGTGAAGCGTTCGCCGGTCCGCCCGGGGTCGTCGAGGTAGCCGCGGGCGACGGCGGGGCCGCCGATCCACAGCTCGCCGACGGCGCCGGGTGGGACGGGCCGGCCGTGGCGGTCCAGGATCAGCGCCTCGACGTGCGGCAGCGGGCGGCCGAGCGGCGGCGCGGGGGGGCGGTCGGCCGCGGGGTGGTCCGAGAGCACGTGGGTGAGGACGCCGACGGTGGTCTCGGTGGGCCCGTAGTGGTTGACGATCCGCAGCCCGGGGCGCAGGGCGGCGGCCCGGTCGACCAGCTCCCAGCCGGCTGCCTCGCCGCCGAGCACCAGGCAGCGCCGGGGCAGCAGGTCGGCCGGCCGGTCGGCGGTGAGCAGTGCGGCGAGCTGGGAGGGGACCAGTTTGAGCAGGTCGACGGGGTGTTCGGCGAGGGCGGCGGCGAGCGCGTCGGCGTCGGCGACCAGGGCGGGGTCGAGCAGCCGGACGGTGGAGCCGGCCCACAGCGCGCCGAACAGCATGGTGTGGCCGAGGTCGGCGGCGAGGGTGGAGCAGACGGCGTACTGCTCGGCGGCCGGCGCGGCGGCCGGGTCGGGGGTGAGCACCGGGGTGACGGCGGCCAGGTAGGCGGCGAGGCTGTCGTGGCCGACGGCGACGCCCTTGGGGCGGCCGGTGGAGCCGGAGGTGAACATCACGTACGCGAGGCCGGGCTGCGGGGTGCCGTCGGCGCCGGTGCGGCGGACGACGGGGGCGTGGGCGGGTCCGGAGACCAGCAGGGCGGCGCCGGCCGCGGTGAGCAGTTCGCGCTGCCGGGCCTCGGGCAGGGCGGGGTCGACGGGCAGGTAGGCGGCGCCGGCCCGCCAGCAGGCCAGGACGGCGGTGAGGAAGCCGGTGCCGGGGGTGGCGTGGACGGCGACGACGGCGGCGCCGTGCAGCCGTCCGGCGAGGGTGCGGGCGGACCGGTCGAGTCCGGCGTAGTCGAGGGTGCCGTCGGGGGCGTGGACGGCGGGCCGGTCGGGCTGGGTGCGGACCCAGTGGTCGAAGCGGTCCAGCAGGGTGTCGTGGACGGGCTGCCACGGCGCGCGGGCCGTGGCGCTCCCGTCGGCGGGGAGGGGCAGCCGGTCGACGGGGGCGTCGGGGTCCGCGGCGAGGGCGGTGAGCAGCCCGCCGTACTGCCGCAGGAAGCGTTCGACCGACGGCCGGTCGAACAGGGCGGTGCGGTACATCGCGGTGATCTCGACGGTGGGGCCGCCCAGGTCCTCGGCGGACAGCGAGAGGTCGACCTTGGCGGTCCGCGGTTCGACGTCCTGGTGGGTGACGTCCAGGCCGTCCAGGCGCAGCGGCACCCGGGGGACGTGGGTGGCCACCAACTGCACCTGGTACAGCGGGTGGTGGCCGGCCTGCCGGGTGGTGCGGCCGACCAGCCGGTCGAACGGCAGCGCGCTGTTGGCGGTGTCGGCGAGGACCGACTCCCTGACCCCGGCGAGCAGTTGGCGGCCGGTCAGGCCGTCGGGGAAGCGGGTGCGCAGCACGATGGTGTCCAGGAAGCAGCCGAACACCTCGGGTACCTCGTCGCGGCCCGCGACCGGGGTGCCGACCAGGATGTCGTCCACCCCGGCGTAGCGGGCGCACAGGGTCTGGAAGGCGGCCAGCAGGACCATGAAGGTGGTGCACCGGGTCTCGGCGGCCAGGCTGCGCAGGGCCGCGGTGGCCGGCTCGTCGAGGGTGAAGCGCAGGGCGGCGCCGGCGTCGTCGGCGACGGCCTGCCGGGGGCGGTCGGCGGGCAGCTCGAGGACGGTCGGGGCGCCGTCCAGCCGCTGCTGCCAGTAGGCGAGTTCGCGTTCGTGGGTGAGGTGGCGGCGGGCGTGGGTGACGTCGGCGTAGCCGGTGGCGGGCGGCAGCGGGCCGCCGTGCTGCCAGGCGGCGGCGAGGTCGGTGGCCAGCAGGCCGACCGACCAGCCGTCGGCGGCGATGTGGTGCAGGCAGACCACCAGGACGTGGTCGTCGGGGGCCAGCCGCAGCAGTTCGGCGCGCAGCGGCGGGCGCAGGTCCAGGGCGAAGGGTTCGGCGACCGCGCGGCGCAGCGCCGCGTCGAGGCCGTCGGGCACCTCGCGAACCGGCAGCGGGACGGGCGCCGGGTCGTCGACGACGGGGGTGGGCTCGCCGCCGTCGGCGGCCGGCAGCGGGTAGCGGGTGCGCAGGATCTCGTGCCGGGCGGCGACGGCGGTGAGCGCGCCGGCGAGCCGCGCCACGTCGAGCGGGCCGCGCAGCCGCCAGGCGACCGGGATGGTGTAGGCGGCGCTGTCGGGGTCCCAGCGGTGCAGGAACCACAGCCGCCGCTGGGCGCCGGAGAGCGGGACGGTGCCGGGGGGCCTGGGCGGGAAGGCGGGGGCGGTGCCGGGGCGGCGGGCCCTGGCCCGGGCGAGCCGTTCGGCCAGGCGCTGTTCCAGGGTGGTCGCCGGGGGTTCCAGGGTGGTCATCCGAGGTCCTCGACAATCGCCTTCTCGACGGCGCCGGCCAGCGCGGCGATGGTGGGTTCGTCGAACAGGACCCGGACCGGGAAGGGGATCTCGAAGCGGTCCCGGATCCGGGCGGCGACGGCGGCGGCCAGCAGGGACTGGCCGCCGATCGCGAAGAAGTCGTCGTCCACGCCGGGTTCGGTGCCGAGCACCTCGGTCCAGATCTCGACCAGGATCTCCTCGATCGGCCCGGCCGGGCCGCGCCGGGCGGCCTGCTGTCCGGGGAGGTCGCCGGGGTCGGGCAGGGCCCGCCGGTCGACCTTGCCGGTGCTGGTGCGGGGCAGGGCGGGCAGGGTGACGAAGGCGGTGGGGACGGCGTGGGCGGGCAGCCGGTCGGCGAGGAAGGCGCGGACGGCGGGCGGCGCCAGCGGCCCGTCGGCGGCGGGCGGGGCGGGGACGGCGGGGGCGTCGGCGGCGGGCACCAGGTGGGCGACCAGCCGCTCCCCCGCGACCGGGTGGCGCTGGACTGCGGCGGCCGCGTCGGCGACGGCCGGGTGGGCGCGCAGTGCGGCCTCGATGTCGCCGATCTCGACCCGGGCGCCGCGGACGTTGACCTGGTCGTCGTTGCGGCCGAGCAGGGCGATCCGGCCGTCGGGCAGCCAGCGGGCCAGGTCGCCGGTGCGGTACATCCGGCCGCCGCCTTCGGCGAACGGGTCGGGCAGGAAGCGTTCGGCGGTCAGGTCCGGGCGGCCGAGGTAGCCGCGGCCGACGCCCGCGCCGCCGATGTACAGCTCGCCGGGGACGCCGACGGGGACCGGGCGGTGGTGCTCGTCCAGCAGGTGGACCAGGGCGCCGGGGATCGGGCGGCCGACGGTGGGCCGCCCGCCGCCCGGGCGGCAGACGCCGACGGCGGTGGCGGTGGTGGCCTCGGTCGGGCCGTAGGCGTTGACGAAGTGGCGGCCCGGCGCCCAGCGGTCGACCAGGGCGGCGCTGCACGCCTCGCCGCCGACGGTGATCGCGCGCACCGACGGCAGGTCGGTGTCGGGCAAGGCGGCGAGGACGGAGGCGGGCAGGACCAGGTTGGTGACGGCGTGCCGGCGGATCAGTGCGGCGAGGTCCTCCCCGGCCAGGTCGGCGTCGCCGCGGACCACCAGGGTGCCGCCGGTGGTGAGGGTCATGTAGACGTCGGAGATGGAGACGCTGAAGCCGAACGCGACGAACTGCAGCACGGTGGAGTCGGGTCGGACGTCGAACAGTTCGACCTTGGCGGCCACCAGGTTGGCCAGGCCGCCGTGGGTCAGCAGGACGCCCTTGGGGCGGCCGGTCGAGCCGGAGGTGAACATGATGTCGGCGGTGTCGTCGTCGCCGACCCGGACCGGTGGCCGGTCGGTGCGGCCCGGCTGCCGGGCGTCGAGGGTGGTGAGCGGCGCGGCGGTGAGCGCCCGCAGCCGTTCCGCGGTGCCGCCGGGCCCGTCGGTGCAGACCGCGAACGGCGGTGCGGCGTCGGCGAGCAGCTGCCGCAGCCGCTCGTCGGGGAAGGCCGGGTCCATCGGGACGTACACGCCGCCGGCCCGGTGCACGGCGATCATGGCGACCACCGAGTGGACCGAGCGGGGCAGGCAGACCGCGACCGGGGTGCCGGGGGTCAGGCCGTGTCCGGCCAGGGCGTGGGCGAGGCCGTTGACGGCGGCGTCGAGTCCGGCGTAGTCGAGGCTCTCGTCCTCGCAGACGACGGCGGGGCGGGTGGGCGGGCCGGCGATCCGGTCGTGCACCGGGCCGGGGCGGCGGGCGGGGGCGCCGCGGCCGAAGGCCAGCACCTGCTCGCGTTCGGCGTCGGTGAGCAGCTCGATCGCGTCCAGGGCGGGCGCCGGGTCGGCGCCGGCGGCGGCGAGCACCCGCAGCAGCTGGTCGGCGAGCCGCTCGGCGAAGGCGGCGTCGAACAGGTCGGTGGCGTACTCCACCGCCAGCCGGTCCCGGTCCAGTACCACGGTGAGGTCGAACCGGCCGCGTTCGGCGGGGAGTTCGCCGTCGAAGTGGACGGTGGCGCCGGGCAGCCGGACCTCGGTGAGTTCGGGCTGCTGGAGCACCAGCATCACCTGGAACACCGGGTGGTGGGCCCGCCGCCCGGCCGGCATCAGCTCCTCCACCAGCCGCTCGAACGGCAGCGCCCGGTGGGCGTACGCCCCGGCGGTGACCGCCCGGACCCGGTCGACGAGTTCGGCGAAGTCCGGCCGGCCGCCGAGGTCGACCCGGAGCGGCAGGGTGTTGACGAAGCAGCCGACGGTCGACTCGAAGGCGGCCCTGGGCCGGTCGCCGACCGGGGTGCCGACCACCAGGTCGCGCTGCCCGGTGCAGCGGTGCAGCACGGTCAGCAGGCCGGCCAGCAGCACCATGTACGGGGTGGCGCCGAGTCGCCGGGCGGTCCGTTCCAGGGTGGTGCGCAGCCCGGCCGGCAGGCGGCGGGCGGCGGTAGCGCCGCGGAAGCCGGGCTGCGGCGGGCGGGTCTCGCCGGGGGTGAGGTCGAGCAGCGGCGGGGCGCCGTCCAGGGCGCGGGTCCAGTACTCCAGCAGGGCGGGGTGCCGGTGCTGCTGGGCCTGTTCCCAGCGGGCCGGTTCGGCGGGGCCGGGGCCGGCCGGGCGGTCGGCGGGGCGCCGGCCCTCGGCCAGGGCCGGGTAGACCTCGGCCAGGTCGGCGAGCAGGATCTCCACCGAGCGTCCGTCGACGGCGATGTGGTGGATCGTCAGGCAGATCTCCCAGCGCCGCTCGCCGGTCCGGGCCAGGGTGGCGCGCAGCAGCGGCGGGGCGGTCAGGTCGAACGGCCGGGCGGTCTGCGCGGCGAAGCGGTCGGCGGCGGAGCCGGGTGCGTCCCGCAGGTCGACCGTCTCGACCAGGTCGTCGGCGCCGCCGGTCCAGGGCAGGATCCGCTGGCGCGGGCCGTCCGGGGTGTCGAGGTAGGCGGTGCGCAGCGCGGGGTGGCGGCGGACCAGTTCGGCGATGCTCTCGGCGAGGGCCCGCTCGTCGACGGCGGGGCCGGGCTGCGGGTCGGCGGTGACGGTGAGGCCGACCGAGACGTTGGAGATGGCCCGGTCGGGCGCGAACTGGTCGATGAACCAGTGCCGGGCCTGGGCCGAGCTGAGCGGGGCGTCGCCGTCGGCGGCGGCCGGCGCGGGCGGTGCCGGCGGCTGCCCGGGGCCGCCGGCGGGCGCCAGGGCGTCGACCGTCCGGGCGAGGTCGGCGACGGTGCGGCGGCCGAACAGGTCGGCCGGGGCGAGGTCGGCGCCGCAGCGTTCGGCGATCCGGGCGACGATCCGCATCGCCCGCAGCGAGTGTCCGCCGAGTTCGTCGAACGGCTCGTCCACGCCGACCCGGAAGCCGAACACCTCCGACCAGATGTCCGCGAGCAGTGCCTCGGTGGGGGTGCGCGGCGGCGCCGCCGGGGGCCGTTCGCCGGCCGAGCGGGCCCGGAGCGCGGCCCGGTCGGTCTTGCCGTGGCCGGTGAGCGGCAGGGCGTCGAGGGCGTGGACGGCGGCCGGTACCAGGTGGGCGGGCAGCCGGGCGGCGAGGGCGCGGCGGACGGCGTCGGGGGCGGGGCCGTCGGGGGCGGGGACGTAGAACGCCCGCAGGCAGGGCTCGCCGGTGGCGTCCGGTCCGGCCACCACGGCGGCCGCCAGGATGCCCGGCAGGGCGCCGAGTGCGGCCTCCACCTCGCCCGGCTCGACCCGGAAGCCGCGGATCTGCACCTGGTCGTCGGCCCGGCCGACGAACTCGTACGCGCCGTCCGGGCGGCGGCGCACCAGGTCCCCGGTCCGGTAGAGCCGGCCCGCGGCCGGGTCGTCGGTGAAGCGTTCGGCGGTGAGCTCCGGGCGGCCCAGGTAGCCGCGGGCCAGGCCCGCCCCGCCGAGGTACAGCTCGCCCGTCTCGCCGTCGGCGGCCTCGGTGCCGGCCGTGTCGCGGACCAGGGCGGTGATCCCGGGCAGCGGGCGGCCGATGGTGGCGGGGCCGTCGCCGGGGTCGACCCGGCCGGAGAGGGCGATCACGGTGGACTCGGCGGGCCCGTAGTTGTCGACCAGGGTGAACGGCAGCCCGGCCGGGGGCCTGGCGGTGAGCCGGTCGCCGCCGGTGAGCAGGGTGCGCAGGGCGGTGGTGGCGGGCCACGGCAGTGCGGTCAGGGCCTCGGCCAGCGGGGTGGCGGCGAACGCCAGGGTGATCCCGGCGTCGACCAGGAAGTCCCGCAGCCGGGCCGGGGAGCGCCGGTCGTGCTCGGTGGCGACCACCAGGGTGGCGCCCGCCGTCAGGTAGGGCCACAGCTCCAGCACCGAGGCGTCGAAGCCGACCGCCGACAGCAGCGGGGTGCGGTCGCCGGGGCCGGGGGCGAAGGCGGCGTGCACCCAGCCGACCAGGTTCAGCAGGCTCGCGTGCTCGACGGCGACGCCCTTGGGGCGGCCGGTGGAGCCGGAGGTGTACACCACGTAGGCGAGGTCGCCGGGGGCCGGGGAGCCGGCCGGACGGCGGGGTGCGGCGGGGGCGCCGGCGGTGCGGGCGGCGGTGACGGCGGCGGCGTCGAGCACCTCGGCCACCGCGGCGTCCGCGAGCATCAGTTCCCGGCGCTCGGCCGGGTAGGCCGGGTCGACCGGCAGGTAGCAGGCGCCCGCCCGCAGCACCGCGAGCGCGGCGACGACGTACTCGATCGAGCGTTCGCAGACCACCGCGACGGTGGCGCCCGCGCTCACGCCGGCTCCGGTCAGCCGCGCGGCCAGCGCGTCGGCCCAGTCGAGCAGGGCGCCGTAGGTCAGTTCCCGGTCGCCCTGCAGCAGGGCGGTGCGGTCCGGGTCGGCGGCCGCGCGGGCCGCCACGAGCTCGGGCACAGTGGGCACGCGCACGTCCTTCTCCCGGCTGCGGGCACGACGGCGCGCAGCCTCCCCCCACCGACCCCAACGGCGGTGGCCGTCACAGCGGCCGGTGCACCTCGGTGAGTGCGCCGGCCCGGTCGAACAGGCACCGATAATCCCCGGCGACCCGAACCAAGTCAATGAACTCCGTTGCCGGTCACGGCAGGTGACGGGGTCCCAGAACCGGGCCGGTGGCGGTGGCGGGGCGGGCGGATTTCCCGGCCTGAACCACATCGGTGTTTTCAGCTGATCCGATCCATTTCTCTATTCACCCGAGCTGACGCCCCTTTCCGGCGGCACCCCCTCCGCCCCGCCCGTCCCGGCCCCACCGACCGGCCGCACACCCCCCGACCTGCGATGTCCTCGCCACGCGGCGCCACCGGGGAAGCGGCTCCCGGAAATCCCCGGCGGCTGTTTCGCGCACGGAACGTCACCGGCCGGGCCAGGGGATCACCGCGCACCGGACCGATTACCGCCGGTACCGGCACCGGCCCGCCGTGGACCGCCGCGGGGCGCCGCCCGCCGCCACGCGCCGTCACCCCCCGTACAGCGCCGCACCCGGCGCACCCCCACCGCCCGGCCTGCTAACCGGCGGTCAGTTGCGACCCGTGCACGGCCCCGCACGCCATCCCCAGGAAAGCGGGAGGCCCCGGGCGTACGCTGAGGAGGTCCAGTCCCGTCAGTACCTCCGTCACAGGATCAGGGGGTGGGAACGATGCAGGGTCCCCCCGGACACCACACTCCGCCTCCGCCCGCCGCACCGTCGGTGGTCAGCTCCCGGGCCGGCGAGAAGGGCCTGAAGACCGGCGCCCTCGGCCTGGTCTCCTCGGTGGCGATCGGCCTGGCCTCCACCGCGCCCGCGTACAGCCTGGCCGCCACGCTCGGCATCATCGTGATCGGCGTGGGGCTGCAGGCCCCGATCATCACCATCCTGGCGTTCATCCCGATGCTGCTGATCGCCTACGCCTACAAGGAGCTGAACGCCTCCGACCCGGACTGCGGCACCACCTTCACCTGGGGCGCCCGCGCCTTCGGGCCGCGCACCGGCTGGATGGGCGGCTGGGGCATCGTGGCGGCCGACATCATCGTGATGGCCAACCTCGCCCAGATCGCCGGCGTGTACGGCTTCCGGCTGTTCGGCTTCGACGGTCTGGCCGAGAACACCACCTGGACCACGATCGCCGGGGTCATCTGGATCATCGTGATGACCGCGATCTGCTACGTCGGCATCGAGATCTCCGCCGCCCTGCAGCGCTGGCTGCTGTGCATCGAGGTCGTGATGCTGGTGCTGCTGTCGGTGACCGCCCTGGTCAAGGTCTACGGCTCGCACCCGCCGGACACCGCGATCCACGTCTCCGCGTCCTGGTTCAACCCCTTCGCGGTCTCCTCCACCACCGCGTTCACCGCCGGCATCCTGGCTGCCGTGTTCATCTACTGGGGCTGGGACACGGCCGTCTCCGTCAACGAGGAGACCGCCGACGCCACCCGCACCCCGGGACGCGCCGCCGTCATCTCCACCGTGCTGCTGCTGATCATCTACGCCCTGGTCTCCACCTCCGCCCAGGCCTTCGCCGGGATCGGCACCGAGGGCATCGGACTCGGCAACGAGGACAACTCCGGGGACGTGCTCTCCTCGCTGGGCGGAGCCGTGTTCGGCAGCGCGGGCCTCGGCTGGTTCCTCACCAAACTGCTCATCTTCATGGTGCTGACCTCCTCCGCGGCCTCCACCCAGACCACCATCCTGCCGACCGCCCGGACCACCTTCTCGATGGCCGCGCACAAGGCCATCCCCCGCGAGTTCGCCCGGGTCCACCCCCGGCACCTCACCCCGACCTGGTCCACCGTCGGCATGGGCCTCGCCTCGATCGCCTTCTACGTCCTGCTCACCGCGATCAGCGGCAACGTCCTCGCCGACTCGATCGCCTCGGTCGGCCTCGCCATCGCCTTCTACTACGGCCTGACCGGCTTCGCCTGCGTCTGGTACTACCGCAAGGTGCTCACCCGCAGCGCGAAGGACTTCATCTTCAAGGGCGTCGCACCGCTGCTCGGCGGCCTGATGCTGCTCTACTTCTTCTGCTACGGCGCCTTCGACGTCTACGCCGACCCCGACTACGGGTCCACCTCCATCGACCTGCCGATCTTCGGGCAGACCGGCGGGGTCACCGTGATCGGCATCGGCGCGCTGATCCTCGGCTTCCTGCTGATGCTCGTCCAGTGGGCCGTCCAGGGTTCCTGGTTCAGGCACCCGGACGTCCCGGTCAGCGCCGCCGACCCCTCCGACGCCCCGTGAGGCCGTGATGAGGATCCTGCTGGTGGGCGCGGGCGGCGTCGGCACCGCCGCCGCCCGGATCGCGGTCCGGCGCCCGTTCTTCGAATGCTTCGTGGTCGCCGACTACGACCCCGCCCGGGCCGAGGCCGCGGTCGCCTCACTGGCCGGCGAGGCCGGCGCCGAGCGGTTCCGGCCGGCCACCGTCGACGCCTCCGACACCGCCGCCGTCACCGCGCTGCTCACCGAGCACCGCTGCGACGTGCTGTTCAACGCGACCGACCCGCGGTTCGTGCTGCCGCTGTTCGAGGCCGCGCTGGCCGGGCGGGCGCACTACCTCGACATGGCGATGTCACTGTCCCAGCCGCACCCCGAACGGCCTTACCAGGAGTGCGGCATCAAACTCGGCGACGGCCAGTTCGCCCGGGCCCGCGCCTGGGAGGACGCCGGGCTGCTGGCGCTGTGCGGCATGGGCGTCGAACCAGGCCTCTCGGACGTCTTCGCCCGCTACGCGGCGGACGAACTCTTCGACACCATCGACGAGATCGGGGTCCGCGACGGCGCCGACCTGACCGTCGACGGGTACGACTTCGCGCCCTCGTTCTCCATCTGGACCACCATCGAGGAGTGCCTCAACCCGCCGGTCGTCTTCGAGTCCGGACTCGGCTGGTTCACCACCGAACCCTTCAGCGAGCCCGAGGTGTTCGACTTCCCGGACGGCATCGGGCCGGTCGAGTGCGTCAACGTCGAGCACGAGGAGGTCCTGCTGATCCCCCGCTGGATCGACGCCCGCCGGGTCACCTTCAAGTACGGCCTCGGGCAGGACTTCATCGAGGTGCTCAAGACGCTCCACCGGCTCGGCCTGTCCGCCACCGACCCGGTCACCGTGCCCGGCGCGCAAGGGCCCGTCGGGGTCTCCCCCCGCGACGTGGTCGCCGCCTGCCTGCCCGACCCGGCCACCCTCGGCGACCGGATGCACGGCAGGACCTGCGCCGGCACCTGGGTCCGCGGCGCCAAGAACGGGCAGCCGCGCCAGGTGTACCTGCACCACGTGGTCGACAACGCCTGGTCGATGCGCGAGTACGGCTCGCAGGCCGTGGTCTGGCAGACCGCGGTGAACCCGGTCGTCGCCCTCGAACTGCTCGCCACCGGCGCCTGGGCCGGCGCCGGGGTCCTCGGCCCCGAGGCCCTGCCGCCCCGCCCGTTCCTGGACCTGCTCACCGCCTACGGCTCCCCCTGGGCGCTGCGCGAGGAGACCCCCCGCGCCGCCGCGGCCTGACCGGTCCGCGGGCCGCCCCCGGCCGGACCCGCGCCCAATTGGCCACGGACGTTCGCCTGTACGAAAGATCCCCGTGGTCAGTCGCACGCCCCGAGGGGACACAACGTTGGCATGCGAGTCGCCATCGTCACCGAGTCCTTCCCCCCCGAGGTCAACGGCGTCGCCCACAGCGTGCTGAGGACAGCGGAGCACCTGGTCCGCCGTGGCCACGAACCGTTGGTCATCACCCCGGCACCGGCCAGGGGCGCCCACTGCCCGCCGCACTCCTTCGGCCCGGACTCGACGCCGCTGCCGGTGGTCCGGGTGCCGTCGATCCCGCTGCCCGGCTACCCCCAGGTCCGGGTCGCCCTGCCGAGCAGGCGGCTGGCCGAGGCGGTCGCCGACCACCGGCCCGACCTGGTGCACCTGGCCAGCCCGTTCGTGCTGGGCGCCCGCGGGGCGAAGGTGGCCGAACGGCTCGGCCTGCCCAGCGTGGCCGTCTACCAGACCGACCTGGCCGGGTACGCCCAGGCGTACCGGGTCGGCCGGGGCATCGGATCCGCGCTCGCCTGGGCCCGGATCCGGGCGGTGCACGGCGCCGCCACCCGCACCCTGGCACCCTCCACCCCGGCCGCGCAGGACCTCACCGCGAACGGCGTCCCCCGGGTCCGGCTGTGGCCGCGCGGCGTGGACTCGGTCCGCTTCCACCCCGCCCACCGCGACGAGGCGCTGCACCGCACCCTGGCCCCGGGCGGCGAACTGCTGATCGGCTACGTCGGCCGGCTCGCCCCCGAGAAGCGGGTCGACCTGCTGGCCGGCGCCTGCGAGCTGCCGGGCGTACGGGTGGTGGTGATCGGCGACGGCCCGAGCGCCCCGGCGCTGAAGGCCGCCATGCCCAAGGCCCTGTTCCTCGGCCGCCGGACCGGCACCGAACTCGCCCGCTACTTCGCCACCCTGGACCTGTTCGTGCACACCGGTCCGCTGGAGACGTTCTGCCAGACCATCCAGGAGGCGATGGCCAGCGGCGTCCCCGTGGTGGCACCCGCCGTCGGCGGCCCCCTCGACCTGGTCGGCCACCACCGCACCGGCCTGCTGGTCCCGCCCCGCGACACCGCCGCCGTCACCCGCGCCGTAGCCGAACTGGCCGCCGCCGGCCCCGAGGTCCGGACCGGCTACGGCCGGGCCGGCCGGGCCGACGTCACCGCCCGCACCTGGGAGGCAGTCGGCGACCTGCTGCTGCGCCACTACACCGAGGCCATCGCCGAGCACCACGGCGGCCCCGTCCAGGCCCTGCACCCGGCGGCCGGCACCCCCGCCACCGTGCCCACGCCCACCGGCCAGATCCCCGCGCAGGCCTCCGCCGGCACCCAGCTGCCCGAGGAGCTCCCGGCATGACCCCGCCGCACGACGGGCTGCGGATCGTCCGGGTGGCCAACTTCGTCACCCCGGTCTCCGGCGGCCTGCGCACGGCCCTGCGCCACCTCGGCGAGGGCTACCTCGCCGCCGGCCACCACCCGGTCCTCCTCGTCCCCGGCCCGCGCCCCGCCGACGAGTGGACCTCCCAGGGCCGGGTCATCACCCTGCCCGGCCGGCCGATCCCCGGCAGCGGCGGCTACCGGCTGCTCACCGACCGGCGCGCCGTCGCCCGGACCCTGGCCGGCCTGGCCCCCGACCGGCTGGAGGTCTCCGACCGCACCAGCCTGCGCTGGACCGGCGCCTGGGCCCGCGCCCACGGTGTCCGGTCGGTGATGGTCTCGCACGAGAGCGCCACCGGACTGCTCGGCACCTGGGGCCTGCCGCCCGGCCCCGCCCGCACCCTCGCCGACCGGCTCAACACCAGGACCGCCCGGGCGTACGACACCGTGCTGTGCACCACCGCCTGGGCCGCCGCCGAGTTCGAACGGATCGGCGCCGCCAACCTCGTCCAGGCACCGCTCGGCGTCGACCTCCACCAGCTGCACCCCGACCGCCACGACCCCGAGGTCCGGGCCCGCTACGCCGACCCCGGCCAGGTCCTGCTGGTGCTCTGCTCCCGGCTGTCCCCCGAGAAGAAGCCCGAACGGGCCGTCGAGGCGCTCGCCGTCCTGCGCCGCCGCCACCGGATCCCCGCCGTCCTGGCCGTCGCCGGCGCCGGCCCGCTGCGCCGCCGGCTCCAGGCGCGCGCCGCCGAACTGCGGGTCCCCGTCCGGTTCCTCGGACACCTCGGCACCCGCGCCGAGGTCGCCGCGCTGCTCGCCGCCGCCGACGTCGCCATCGCACCCGGGCCGGTGGAGACCTTCGGGCTGGCCGCCCTGGAGGCGCTCGCCTGCGGCACCCCGGTCGCCGTCAGCCGCTCCTCGGCGCTGCCGCCGATCGTCGGACCGGCCGGCCTCGCCGCGGCCGACACCGGCGAGGCGTTCGCCACCGCCGTCCGGGACCTGCTGGAGCGGCCGGCCGCCGAACGCCGCGCCGCGGCCCGCGCCAGGGCCGAACACTTCGGCTGGGACTCCGCGGTCGCCGCCTTCCTCGCCGCCCACCGGGTACCGCTGCCGGCGGACGCCGCGCAGGCCGCGCCATGACCGCGGCGGTCCGGTTCACCGCCCTCGGCGACTCCGTCACCGAGGGCGTGGGCGACCCCGTCGCGGACGGCTGGCGCGGCTGGGCCGCCATGCTCGCCCCCGGCCTCTCCCCCGGCCCGGTCGAGTTCCGCAACCTCGCCAACAGCGGCGCGCTCAGCCACGACCTGACCACCGTTCAGCTGCCCGCCGCACTCGCCCTGCGGCCCACCCATGCCGCCGTCCTGATCGGCGGCAACGACACCCTGCGGGCCGGCTTCGACATCGCCCGCACCGCACGCCACCTCGACACCGCGCTCGCCGCACTGCGCAACCAGGGCGCCGTCCTGCTGACCGCCTGCCTGCCCGACCCCGGGCGGCTGCTGCGGCTCCCGCCACCGCTCGCCCGGCCGCTCGCCCGCCGGATGCGGGCCGTCAACACCGTCGTGCACGCCCTCTCCCTCCGGTACGGCGCCACCCACCTGCACCTCGCCGACCTGCCCTGGCTCACCGAACGCTCACTGCTCAGCGTCGACCGGCTGCATCCCAGCGCGGCGGGGCACCACCGGATCGCGTGCGAGTTCCACGCCCTGCTCACCGCCGGCGGCGAGCGGCTGGGGGACGCCCCGGCGGCGAGCCTGTCCGCGGCGGCACCCGGGTTCGTCGCCGACCTGCGCTGGATGGCCACCCAGGGCACCCGCTGGGTCGCCGCCCGCTGCACCGACCTCCTCCCCGGCCTGCTCCTCCTCGCCACCCGCGAGACCCGCCACCTCCTCCTCGGCACCTCCGCCCGCCTCGACACCGAAGCGGCAGCCGCCACCGCAGCCGCCCTCCGGGCCGGCAACGGCCCTGCAGCCCTCGCGCACTTCCCCACCCCCCTAAAAGCAAACCCCGGCACCCCCTCAGGGGCGCGAGGAACTGCGCGCAGCGGCAGACATCCCGCCTGAACGACGGCAACGGCCCTGCAACCATCCCGCCGTTCCCGACCCCGCGCCCGCTACCTCCCGCCCCCGCGCAGTTCCCCGCGCCCCTCCAGGCACCCCCCCGCGCTCCTGGATGCGGCGCCACGCCGAGGGGGGAATGGTTCGTGCGGGCGTACCGGTGTTGCACTCTGCGGCGCTTGGAGTGCAAGGAGTGAAAGGTCACACCGGTTCGCTGTACAGCCGCACGTGAACGGGCTCTAACCTTCCCTCATGACGGTCTCGCCCGAAGGGCTCTCCCTGGCCGCCGAGTTCCCGGATGCAAGCCGTGAGCAGTGGCAGCGCCTGGTCGAAGGTGTGTTGCGCAAGTCCGGTAAGCAGGACGTGACCGGTACGCAGGCCGAGGACGCCCTCGCCACCAAGCTGGAGGACGGCCTCACCGCCCGTCCGCTGTACACCGCCGAGGACGCGCCCGGTGGGGCCGGGTTCCCTGGCTTCGCGCCGTTCGTCCGCGGTGGCCGGCCTCAGGGTTCGGCCGTCTCGGGGTGGGACGTGCGCCAGCGGCACACGCATCCGGATCCGCAGACCTCGAACGAGGCGGTGCTCGCCGACCTGGAGCACGGGGTGGGTTCGGTCTGGCTGGAGCTGGGCCGGGACGGTCTGCCGGTCGCCGCGCTGCCCGAGGTGCTGGAGGGCGTGTACCTGGACCTGGCGGCCGTGGCGCTGGACGCCGGGGCCGAGTTCCCGGCCGCCGCCGAGCGGCTGCTGGCGCTGTACGCGGAGCGCGGGGTGCCCGCCGAGGCCGCCACCGGCACGCTGGGCGCGGACCCGCTGGGCCTGCTGGCCCGTACCGGGGACGACTCGCCGACCGCCGGGCTGCTCGCCGGGGCCGCCGCGCTGGCGGTCCGCCTGCACGAGGGCTTCCCGGGCCTGCGCGCGATCACCGTCGACGCGCTGCCGTACCACGAGGCGGGTGCCTCGCCCGCGCAGGAGCTGGGCTGTGCGCTGGCCGCCGGTGTGGCGTACCTGCGGGAGCTGACGGCCGCCGGGCTGAGCCCGGACGCGGCCGCCGGGCAGCTGGAGTTCCGGCTGTCGGCCGGGGCGGACCAGTTCCTGACCATCGCCGCGTTCCGGGCGGCCCGCCGGCTGTGGGCGCGGGTGGCGGAGGCGTCGGGGATCTCCTCGCAGGCCGCCGCGCAGCGGCAGCACGCGGTCACCTCGGCCGTGATGATGACCGAGCGCGACCCCTGGGTGAACATGCTGCGCACCACCGTCGCCTGCCTGGCCGCGGGCGTCGGCGGCGCGGACGCGGTGACCGTGCTGCCGTTCGACAGCGCGCTCGGCCTGCCGGACGCGTTCGCCCGCCGGATCGCCCGCAACACGCAGGCGATCCTGCTGGAGGAGTCGCACCTGGCGCGGGTCGTCGACCCGGCGGGTGGTTCCTGGTACGTGGAGCGCCTGACCGACGAGCTGGCGCACGCCGCCTGGTCGTGGTTCCAGGAGATCGAGCGGGCCGGCGGCCTGCGCGCGGCGCTGTGCTCGGGTCTGGTCGCGGACCGGATCGGCGACACCTGGGCGCGGCGCTCGACGGCGCTGGCCCGCCGCAAGGAGCCGGTCACCGGCGTCAGCGAGTTCCCGAACCTGGGCGAGCAGCCGCTGGTGCGCGAGCCGGCCCCGGCGCCGCTGACCGGAGGTCTGCCCCGGGTGCGCCGCGCCGAGGCGTACGAGGCCCTGCGGACCCGTTCCGATCTGCACCGGGACGCCACCGGCGCCCGGCCGCGGCTGTTCCTGGCGGCGCTGGGCCCGGCGGCGGCGCACACCGCGCGGCTGACCTTCGCCGCCAACCTGTTCCAGGCCGGCGGGATCGAGACCGTCGTCGGCCAGGGCACCGACCCGGCCGCGCTCGCGGAGGCGTTCGCCGCGAGCGGCGCCACGGTGGCCGCGCTGTGTTCCAGCGACGCGCTGTACGAGGAGCACGCCGTACCGGTGGCCGCCGCGCTGAAGGCGGCCGGCGCCGCCCGGGTGCTGCTGGCGGGCCGGCCCGGCGAGCAGGAGGCCGGGTACCGGCAGGCCGGGGTCGACGAGTTCGTCAGCGCGGGCGGCGACGCGGTCGCCGTCCTCACCTCCCTGCTCGACCAGATCGGAGTGGCCCGATGATCCCCGACTTCACGGAGATCGGACTCGACGCACCGGGCGGCCCGGCGGCCACCGGCGAGCAGTGGCGGGCGGCCTGGCAGCGGGCGACCGGCAAGGACGTCGAGGAACTGGTCTGGGAGACCCCGGAGGGCATCGGCGTCAAGCCGCTGTACACCGCCGAGGACCTGGCCGGGCTGGACTTCCTGGCCACCTATCCGGGTGTCGCGCCGTTCCTGCGCGGCCCGTACCCGACCATGTACGTCAACCAGCCGTGGACGGTCCGGCAGTACGCGGGCTTCTCCACCGCCGAGGAGTCCAACGCCTTCTACCGCCGCAACCTGGCGGCCGGTCAGAAGGGCCTGTCGGTCGCCTTCGACCTGCCGACCCACCGCGGCTACGACAGCGACCACCCGCGGGTGACCGGTGACGTCGGCATGGCGGGCGTGGCGATCGACTCGATCTACGACATGCGCCAGCTGTTCGACGGCATCCCGCTGGACAAGATGTCGGTGTCGATGACCATGAACGGCGCCGTGCTGCCGATCCTGGCGCTCTACATCGTGGCGGCCGAGGAGCAGGGGGTGGCGCCCGAGAAGCTCGCGGGGACCATCCAGAACGACATCCTCAAGGAGTTCATGGTCCGCAACACCTACATCTACCCGCCGCAGCCGTCGATGCGGATCATCTCGGACATCTTCGCGTACACCTCGCAGAAGATGCCGCGGTACAACTCCATCTCCATCTCCGGCTACCACATCCAGGAGGCCGGGGCCACGGCCGACCTGGAGCTGGCGTACACGCTGGCGGACGGGGTGGAGTACCTGCGCGCGGGTCTGGGCGCGGGGCTGGACGTGGACGCGTTCGCGCCGCGGCTGTCGTTCTTCTGGGCGATCGGCATGAACTTCTTCATGGAGGTCGCCAAGCTGCGCGCAGCCCGGCTGCTGTGGGCCAAGCTGGTCAAGCAGTTCGACCCCCAGAACGCCAAGTCGCTGTCGCTGCGCACCCATTCGCAGACCTCCGGCTGGTCGCTGACCGCCCAGGACGTGTTCAACAACGTCACCCGCACCTGTGTGGAGGCGATGGCCGCCACCCAGGGCCACACCCAGTCGCTGCACACCAACGCGCTGGACGAGGCGCTGGCGCTGCCGACCGACTTCTCGGCCCGGATCGCCCGCAACACCCAGCTGATGCTCCAGCAGGAGTCGGGCACCTGCCGGGTGATCGACCCGTGGGGCGGCTCCGCGTACGTGGAGAAGCTCACCCACGACCTGGCGGCCCGCGCCTGGCAGCACATCCAGGAGGTGGAGGCGGCCGGCGGCATGGCGAAGGCGATCGACGCCGGCATCCCCAAGCTGCGGGTGGAGGAGGCCGCGGCCCGGACCCAGGCCCGGATCGACTCCGGCCGCCAGCCGGTGATCGGCGTCAACAAGTACCGGGTCGCCAACGACGAGCAGATCGACGTGCTCAAGGTCGACAACTCCTCGGTGCGCACCCAGCAGATCGAGAAGCTGCGCCGGCTGCGCGCCGAGCGCGACGAGCAGGCCTGCCAGGCCGCGCTGCACGCGCTGACCCGCTCCGCCGAGCAGGGCGCCAAGGGCGGCGGTTCGCTGGAGGGCAACCTGCTGGCGCTGGCCGTGGACGCGGCCCGGGCCAAGGCCACCGTCGGGGAGATCTCGGACGCCCTGGAGAAGGTCTACGGGCGCCACTCCGGCCAGATCCGTACCATCTCCGGTGTGTACCGCGACGAGGCAGGACCGTCCACCGGGGTGGAGCGCACCCGGGCGCTGGTCGAGAGGTTCGAGGAGGCGGAGGGCCGCCGCCCGCGCATCCTGGTGGCCAAGATGGGCCAGGACGGGCACGACCGCGGCCAGAAGGTGATCGCCACCGCCTTCGCGGACCTCGGCTTCACCGTCGACGTGGGCCCGCTGTTCCAGACCCCGGCCGAGGTCGCCCGGCAGGCGGTGGAGGCGGACGTGCACATCGTCGGTGTCTCCTCGCTGGCCGCCGGGCACCTGACCCTGGTGCCCGCGCTCAAGGCCGAACTGGCCGCCGCCGGACGCGAGGACATCACCATCGTGGTCGGCGGCGTGATCCCGCCGCAGGACTTCGACGCGCTGTACGAGGCCGGCGCCGCCGCTGTCTTCCCGCCCGGCACGGTCATCCCGGACGCGGCGTACGACCTGCTGAAGGCGCTGGCCGCCGACCTCGGCCACGAGCTCTGAGGCCGCCGGGACGATGCCGCCGCGGACGATCGACGTCGACGCCTACGTCAAGGGTGTGCTGGAGGGCTCGCGGGCGTTCATCGCGCGGGCCATCACGCTGGTCGAGTCCACCCGGCCCGACCACCGGGTGCTCGCCCAGCGGCTGCTGATCGAGCTGCTGCCGCACGCCGGCAAGGCGGTCCGGGTCGGCATCACCGGTGTGCCGGGGGTGGGCAAGTCCACCTTCATCGAGGCACTGGGCACCCTGCTGACGGCCCGCGGCCACCGGGTCGCGGTGCTCGCGGTCGACCCCACCTCCAGCCGTACCGGCGGCTCCATCCTGGGTGACAAGACCCGGATGGAGCGGCTCGCGGTGGACCCGAACGCCTTCGTCCGGCCGTCCCCGACCTCGGGGACGCTGGGCGGGGTGGCCCGGGCCACCCGGGAGTCGATGGTGGTGATGGAGGCCGCCGGGTACGACGTGGTGCTGGTCGAGACGGTCGGCGTCGGGCAGTCCGAGACCACCGTCGCGGGCATGGTCGACTCCTTCCTGCTGCTCACCCTGGCCCGTACCGGCGACCAGCTTCAGGGCATCAAGAAGGGCGTGCTGGAGCTCGCCGACCTGGTCGCGGTGAACAAGGCGGACGGCCCGTTCGAACGCGACGCCAAGGCCGCCGCCCGCGAACTGGCTGGCGCACTACGGCTGTTGCAGCCGCCGGACGCGGTCTGGACGCCGCCGGTGCTCACCTGCAGCGGGCAGGACGGCAGCGGCCTGGAGGAGCTCTGGGACCGGCTGACGCAGCACCGGCTGCTGCTGGAGACCACCGGGGCGCTGGCCGCCAAGCGGCGCGACCAGCAGGTCGACTGGACCTGGTCGATGGTCCACGACCAGCTGCTGTCCGCCCTGCACGAGCACCCGGTGGTCCGGCGGATCGCCCCGGAGCTGGAGCGCCGGGTCCGGGAGGGCACGCTGACCGCGACGCTCGCGGCCGAGCAGATCCTGGACGGCTTCGCGGGTCCCGCCGACTGAGGACCGGCCGGGCGGGCGGGGATCCGCCGGACCTCCCC
This sequence comes from Kitasatospora sp. NPDC048540, assembly GCF_040651175.1. Taxonomy (NCBI): domain Bacteria; kingdom Bacillati; phylum Actinomycetota; class Actinomycetes; order Kitasatosporales; family Streptomycetaceae; genus Kitasatospora; species Kitasatospora sp. NPDC048540. The sequence goes on along the minus strand of NZ_JBEZIR010000008.1, from coordinate 33,210 downwards.
CCGGGGCGGCCGCGGCGGGGCATCCTGGAGGCGGTCCCCGTTGGTCCCCGGGAGAAGGAGCACCGCGTGACACCGACCCGCCCCGTACCGGCCTGGCTGTCCGACGCCGTCCTCTACCAGATCTACCCGCAGAGCTTCGCCGACTCCGACGGCGACGGCATCGGCGACTTCGCCGGGCTCGCCGAGCGCCTGGAGTACCTGGCCTGGCTCGGCGTCGACGCCGTCTGGCTCAACCCGTGCTTCGCCTCGCCGTTCGGCGACGCCGGGTACGACGTCAGCGACTACCTGGCCACCGCGCCGCGCTACGGCGACGCCGCGGCCCTGGCCGAACTCGCCGACCGCGCCCGGCGGCTGGGTATCCGGGTGCTGCTCGACCTGGTCGCCGGGCACACCTCCGACCGGCACCCCTGGTTCCGGGCCGCCGCCGACGACCCCGCGGACCACCGCTACATCTGGGCCGACCACCCCGCCGAACGCTTCGTCCGCTCCCCCGGCCGCCGCCCCGGCTGGTACCTGCCGAACTTCTTCGACTTCCAGCCCGCGCTCAACTTCGGCTACGCCAGGCCCGATCCGGCCGAGCCGTGGCGCCAGGGCGTCGACGCCGAGGGCCCGCGCGCCAACCGCGCCGCGCTGCGCGGGATCATGGCGCACTGGCTGGGCCTCGGCATCTCCGGCTTCCGCGTCGACATGGCCTCCTCGCTGGTCAAGGACGACCCGGGCAAGGTCGAGACCGGCCGGCTCTGGAACGGGCTGCGCGGCTGGCTGGACGCCGAGCACCCCGACGCCGCGCTGCTGGCCGAGTGGGGCGACCCGGCGCGCTCGGTGGCGGCCGGCTTCCACGCCGACTTCCTGCTCCAGTTCGGCGGCGACACCGACGGCCGCCCGCTGCGCTCGCTGTGGCACAACGGCGCCGGCACCGACCAGGACGGCTGGCCGTCCGAGCCCTGCTACTTCGACGCCGAGGGCAAGGGCGACATCTCGGTCTTCCTGGACGCCTGGCGCACCGCGGACCGGGCGGTCGGCGGGGACGGCCGGATCTCGCTGCCCACCTCCAACCACGACTTCTCCCGGCTCGCCTGCGGCCCGCGCACCCGCGACCAGCTCGCCCCCGCCTTCGTCTTCCAGCTCACCTGGCCCACCCTGCCGGCCGTCTACTACGGCGACGAGATCGGCATGCGGTACGTCCCCGGCCTGCCCGACGTCGAGGGCAGCGTGCTCGGCCCGCGCTACAACCGGGCCGGCTGCCGCACCCCGATGCAGTGGGACGCCACCGAGGGCGCCGGCTTCTCCACCGCGCACAGGCTCTACCTCCCGCTCGACGACGCCCCCGACCGCCCCGACGTCGCCACCCAGCGCGCCGACCCCGGCTCCCTGCTGCACCTGGTCCGCCGTCTGATCGCGCTGCGCCGCGCCCATCCCGCCCTCGGCGCCGACGGCCCGGTGGACGTGCTGCACGCCGGCTACCCGCTGGTGTACACCCGCGGCGGCCGCTTCCTGGTGGTGGTCAACCCGCGCCGCGACCCGGCCGTCCTGCCCGCCCCGGGCCCGGCCCCGCGCCGCACGCTGGAGGCGCGCGGGGTGACCGCCGACGCCGCGGAGATCCGCGCCGAGGGCTTCTCGTACGGCGTGTTCGAGCTCTGACCGCTCACCGGGCGGCGGGCGGCGCAGGCAGACGGCGGGCGGCGGGCGGGTTCACCCGGACACCGCAACCATCGCATGATCGACTCGTTGGATGATCTGCACCGCCCGGCCCCCGGCCTGCGGCGCACCGCCTTCACGCGCCGACCGAAAGCCGCCACCGATGGACCGTCAGACCCTGCGCCGTACCGCCGAGGCAGCCGCCGCCCGGACCGTCGGCCGGCGGCGGCCGGGCGGGCTGCCCGGGGCCGAAGCCGTCCTGGTCAGCCAGTACGGCCGGCTCGCCCGGCTCGCCTATCTGATCGTGCCCGCCGAACTCGACCGCCGCAGGCGGCTGCTGGCCGCCCACGCGGTGGTCCGGGCCGCGCTGCCCGGCCGCTGGGGCGCCGGCTCCCCGGACGCCGACCAGGTCTACGCGGTGCTGCGCGGCCGGGTGGTGCGCGGCGCCCTGCGGTTCACCCGCGGGCAGCCGCGGCTGCTCCCGCGGGCCTGGGGGCTGCGGCTGTTCACCCCCGACGGCGGTCCCGCCGAGCTCGCCGTGGACCGTGCGCTGACGGGGGTCCCGGCGGCCGGGCGGGCGGCGTACGCGCTGCGCTTCGCCGAGTCGCTGGGGCCCGAGGAGACGGCCCGGGTGCTGGCCGCCGCCGGGGTGGCCGATCCGGCCGGCGCGCTCCGGCAGGCCGACCGGCTCCAGGCCGATGCCCCGCTGCCCGAGGGGCGGTTGGCCGAGTCCCCGCGGTTCGATCCGTGCACCGTCCGGGTCCGGCCCGGGGACCTGCTGCGGCAGCGCCGGACGGCCCGGCTGGCGGCCGGCGGGGCGCTGCTGCTCGCGCTCGGCTCGCTGTGGGCCGTACCCACCGGGTCGCCCGCGCCCGCCGGGCGGCCGGCCTCCGTCGACGCCGCGGTGCGCTCCGACGCGCCCGCCCGTCCGCTGCGGGCCGCCACCGACCTGTGGCAGCGCACCGCCCGGCTCGACCTGTCCGCCTGGCCGGCCCGCGGCGACCGGCTCGGCGACGACGCGCTGATCGGCCGGGCGCTGGCCGCGTGGCGGGAGGGCCGGCTGCAGATCGAGCCGGGCACCGACGTCTCGGGGCCCGCGGGCACCCCGCAGCTGCTGTTCGCCGGCCTGGTGGACGGGACTCCGGTGGTGGTGCTGTACGACGGTGCCCGGCTGGCCCGTTTCACCGACGGCCCGCTGGGCGGTCTGATGCTGGCCCGCGCCGACGATTCGGACGTGGTCACCGGGGCGGCACTGGTGCTGCACCGGGACGGCGCCGGGGCGCGCTTCCTGCTGGCGCCCTGGGTGGAGAGCGCCGAGATCCGCCGGCTGCGCGCCCCGGACGGCCCGGCGGCCGCCCTGCGGCCGGTCGACGGGGTCACCGGGCCGGTGCCCTCGGCCGGCTCGGCGGGCTGCCTGGACGGTGCGGTGCTGCAGTTGCGGTCCTCCCGGGCGGTCGCGGAGAAGCACGCCTTCCTGCTCGCCGACGTGGGCGGTCTGCTGCCCGCCCATCTGACGTACACCCCGCCGCCGCAGCAGGGCGAGGCCCGCGCGCCGCGCGAGGCGACCGGCAGCGACGCCCTTCTCACCTGGGCCCGGACCGCCTGCGAGGTCCCGGAGCTGCGGCCCGGGGTGAAGGCGCTGAACGCCTGGGCCTTCGCCCGCCAGGACCTGCCGCAGCAGGCCGGCACCGCCACCTGGGTGTGCCTGCGCACCGACCGCTGGACCGGTACCGGTTCGGCCGCCACCGAGCTGCTGCTGCCCGCGGGCCGGCTCGACGAGCCGGCGCGGCGCACCGCCGTCGCCGAGGGGCGCGGCTGCAGCCGGTTCGACCAGAACACGGTCGGCCGGGCCTGGTGGCGGTCGGCCGACGGGTCCGACTACCTGCTGGCGGCGGGCAGCCGCCGGGTGTCCCGGATCTCCGTCAGCGGCCCGGAGGGCAGCCTCGAGGTGCCCGTCCCCGACGGCACGCTGGCCGTGCGGCGCGCTCCCGGGCAGCCGGTGACGGTGGTCGCCACCCTGGACGACGGGACGCGGATCACCCCGCCGTCCTGACCACCCGCCGTCAGCCGGCCCGGCCCGGCCGCTGCCGCCGCCGCGGCGGCAGCGGCAGGAAGCCGCTGGTGCAGGCCGCGTACTCGGCCCAGCCCGGTTTGTGCGCGCTCAGCTGCCGCTCCAGCAGCGGTTTCCCGCTGCCGAAGGCGAGCAGCCAGGTCATCAGCAGCACGCTCGGCAGGAACGCCCAGCCGGCCGGGCTGCCCGCGGCGAACAGGAACAGGCCCCACCAGACACAGGCGTCGCCGAAGTAGTTGGGGTGCCGGGTGTAGCGCCACAGGCCGCGGTCCAGCACCCGGCCGCGGTTGGCCGGGTCGGCCCTGAAGCGGTCCAGCTGCCGGTCGCCGACCGCTTCGAAGAACAGGCCGAGCGCCCAGAGCGCGGTGCCGGCCCAGGCGAGCGGGCCGAGCCGCTGCGGGAGGTACTGGGCGTACTGCACGGGCAGCGAGACGAACCAGACCAGGGCGCCCTGCAGCAGGTAGACCTTGCGCAGCGCGTACCGGCGCTCGTGGCCGGGCGGGGCCCCGGCGAGCATCGCGGCGTACCGCGGGTCCTCGCCGGCGCCCCGGCCGCGGCGGGCGATGTGCGCGGACAGCCGCAGTCCCCAGACCACCACCAGCGCGGTGACCAGCGCCCGCCGCCCGGCGTCGCCGTACCCGGCGGACAGGCCGAGGCCGGTCAGCGCGACGGCGGCGAAGCCGAGGCCCCAGGCGACGTCGACGCCGCGGTGACGGCCGGTGCGCAGGCCGGCCGCGAACGCCAGGAGCATCACCACCAGGGCGGCGCCGGCCGTAGCGGCCAGGCCGGTGGCGAACGCGGCGCCGTTCACCGGTACCACGCGGCGGGGGTGGCGGGGGCGCCGCTGCGCCCCTCGCGGGTCGGGCGGACGGCGAGGATCTGGTCGACGCCCATCCGGCGTTCCGCGAACGCCTGGGCGCTGCCGACCAGGTAGAGCCGCCACAGCCGCAGGACCGCCACCCCGACCAGGGCGACGACCTCCTCGCGGCGCTCCTGGAGGGTCCGGTGCCAGGCGTCGAGCGTCCGGGCGTAGTGCTCGCGCAGCGCCTCGACCTGGCGGACCTCCAGACCGGCGGACTCCAGCAGTCCGACGCTCTCGCCGACCGGCCGCATGTGCATGTCGGGCGCGATGTACGTCTCGATGAAGGCGCCGCCGCCGGGTGCCGCGCTGCCGCGGGACATCTGCTGCACCAGCAGCCGGCCCTCGGGCCGCAGCAGCTCGAACAGCCGGGCCGCGAACGCCGGGTACCCGTCCTTGCCGACGTGCTCGCCCATCTCGATGCAGCTGACCGCGTCGTACGGGCCGTCCACCGGCTCGCGGTAGTCCTGCAGCCGGACGTCGATCCGGTCGGCGAGCCCGGCCTCGGCGGCGAGGGCGGTGGCGAAGGCGTGCTGGCGGGCGGAGAGCGTCACGGCGGTGACCTGGACGCCGTGGTGGCGGGCGGCGTGCACGGCGAGCGCGCCCCAGCCGCAGCCGACGTCGAGCAGCCGCATGCCCGGCTGCAGGCCGAGTTTGCGGCAGACCAGGTCGAACTTGGCGGTCTGCGCGTCGGCGAGGGTGGTGTCCCGGGAGCCGAAGTAGGCGCAGGAGTAGGCCATAGCGGGGCCGAGCAGCAGCTCGTAGAACTCGTTGGAGAGGTCGTAGTGGTGGCTGATCACCGCCCGGTCCCGGGCCCGGCTGTGCGGCTCGCCGCGGACCGCCGCCCGGCCGCCCGGCGGGGCGGGCCGCGGGCCGAGGACGCCGAGCCGGGCGGCGGCGACGAGCAGCCGGGGCCAGTCGCGCGGCGCGGGTCGGACGGGGCCCTGGCCGGCGAGGGCGCCGCGGATCCGGGTCAGGGCGGTGCCGAGGTCGCCCTCGACGTCCAGGTCGCCGGTGATGTAGGCGTCGGCGAGGCCGAGTTCGCCGGGCTGCCAGAGCAGCCGGCGCAGCGCCCGGCGGTGGCGCACGACGACGGTGGGCGCGCCGTCCGGGCCCGCGGTGGAGCCGTCCCAGGCGCGCAGCCGGAACGGCACGGGCCGGCCGAGGACGTCGCCGATCAGGGGGACCAGTCGGTCCGCGACGGTGGTCACCGGTCCTCCTGCGGGCGGGTCAGCAGCAGCTGCTGGACGTCGAGGTAGCCGGTGCGGAACCCGGCCTCGGAGTACGCCAGGTAGAGCTCCCACATCCGTTGGAAGACCCGGTCGAAGCCGAGGTCGGTGACCTCGTCGGTGCGTGCGGTGAAGCGTTCCCGCCACAGCCGCAGGGTCTCGGCGTAGTGCGGGCCCCAGGCGCTGCGGTGGGTGAGGCGCAGGCCGGTGTGGCGGGCGGCGGTCTGGGCGATGGCCTGGACGGAGGGGATCAGGCCGCCGGGGAAGATGTACTTGAGGATCCAGGTGTAGGTGTCGCTGCTGGCGAGCATCCGGTCGTGCGGCATGGTGATGGCCTGCAGGGCGGCCCGGCCGCCGGGGGCGAGCACCCGGTCGATGGTGGTGAAGTAGTCGGGCCAGTAGGGGCGGCCGACCGCTTCGATCATCTCGACGCTCAGCACGGCGTCGTAACGGCCCTCGGCGGCGCGGTAGTCGCAGAGCCGGACCTCGGCGCGCCCGGACAGGCCGGCGTCGGCGATCCGGCGGCGGGCGAGGTCGAGCTGTTCGGCGGAGAGCGTGAGGGAGACCACCCGGGCGCCGCGGGCGGCGGCCCGCAGGGCGAGTTCGCCCCAGCCGGTGCCGATCTCCAGGACGCGGGTGCCGTGGCCGACCCGGGCGAGGTCGAGCAGCCGGTCGATCTTGTGGTGCTGGGCGGTGGCGAGGTTGTCCCAGCGGGCCAGCGGGCGGCCGTCGGCATTGGTCGGGAAGAGGGCCGAGGAGTAGGTCATGGTGGGGTCGAGGAAGAGCGCGAACAGCTCGTTGGAGAGGTCGTAGTGGCGGCTGATGTTGCGCCGGGAGTTGGCGGTGGACGGCAGTTCGGCGGGCGGCTTGCGCGGCACGTACAGGCGGCGCAGCCACTGGGCGCCGGTGGGGACCAGGGTCTCGGGGGCGGTGGCGAGTTCGGTGAGGAGGGCGACCAGGTCGGGTGAGTCCCAGTCGCCGGCCTGGTAGGCCTCGCCGAAGCCGATCAGCCCGGTGGAGCCGACCCTGCGCAGGAACGCGTCGGGCCGGTGCAGGCGCAGCACGGGCGCGCCGGCGGGGGCGGGGGCCATGGTCCGTCCGTCGGGGAGTTCGACCCGCAGGCCGCGGCGGCGGGCGACCCGGCGCAGCAGCCGTTCGGCCACGGCGGCGCGCAGCGGCGCCTCGGGGACGCGGGCGACGTCGGGCCAGCGGTGCGGGTCGACCTCGGGCCGGCGCCGGGCGTCGACCGGCTCCGGCCGGTGGTGGACGGGTCGGAAGGCTTGCTGGGTCACGGGAGAGGTACCTCTTCCTTGGCCTGGGGCCGGGCGGCGGGACGGGCGTGGACGGGCAGGCCGCGCAGCAGCAGCCGGATGCCCTGGTAGCGGATGTGCAGGGAGACGGCGACGGTGGCGAAGGGGTGCCGCAGGACGGCGCGCAGCAGGGCGGCGGGCCCGGCGGTGGTGCGGGTGGCGTGCACGGTGGCGGTGAACGGGCGGCCGCCGGCGCGTTCCAGGTGGATCGTCAGGGCGAGCCGTTCGCCGGGCGGGGGCAGGTGCATCCGGTAGGCGCCGTCGACCGGGAAGAACGGTGAGACGTAGAACTCCTTGGGGGTGGTGGCGCGGCCGTCCGCGTCGGGGTGCAGCAGGTAGCGGTGGTGGCCGCCGTAGGTGTTGTGCACCTCGGCGACGGTGCAGGCGGGGCGGCCGTCCGGGGTGTGGCACCAGTAGACGGTGATCGGGTTGAAGACGTGGCCGAGCGAGCGGGCCTGGGTGAGCATCAGGACCCGGCCGCCGGCCAGGTCGACGCCTCGGCCTGCGAGGTAGTCGTCGAGGTTGCGGCGCAGGGTGAGCCGGGGGTCGCCGGGGTGGTCGGCGGCGCGGAACCGCGCCAGCGGGCGCAGCGGGGCGGGCAGCCGGGGCAGCGCGTCCAGGTCGACCAGCCACAGCAGACCGCGGTGGCGGAAGGAGTGCCGCAGGGGTGCGGTCCGCACGTGGGTGGTGGTGGTCTCGTACAGCGCGGCTCCCCACGGTCCGGGCAGGGCGGCGGGGGTCATCGGGCGCCCACGTGGGCGAGGGACTCGGCGGCGGCGAGTCCGGAGCGGCAGCCGTCCTCGTGGAAGCCCCAGCCGTGGTAGGCGCCGGCGAACGCGGTGCGGCCGCGGTTGAGTTCGGGCAGCCGGCGCTGGGCGGCGAGGGCTTCGTGGGTGTAGACGGGGTGGTGGTAGACGGTGCGGGAGACGACGTGTTCGGCGGGGACCGGACGGGCGGGGTCCTCGTTCAGGGTGACCAGGTAGTCCTCGGCGGTGTCGAGCCCGAGCAGGCGGTTGAGGTGGTAGCTGACCTGGACCTGGTCGGAGCGGCCGGTGCAGTCGGGCATCCGGTAGTTCCAGGAGGCCCGGGCGCGGGGGGCGTTCGGCAGGTGGGAGGTGTCGCGGTGCAGCACGGTGGGGTTGCGGGAGTAGCGGAACGCGCCGAGCACCTCGCGTTCGGCCGGGCCCGGGTTGGCGAGCAGGGCGAGCGCCTGGTCGGGGTGGGTGGCGACGACGACGGCGTCGGCCTCGGTGCGGCGGCCGTCGGCGGTGATCACCTGGACGCCGTCGGGGTGCCGGAACACCGCCCGGACGGGTGCCCCGGTGTGGACGGTGCCGAGGTGGGCGGCGATCCGCTCCACGTACTGGCGGGAGCCGCCGACCACGGTGCGCCAGGCCGGTGAGCCGGTGACGTCGAGCATGCCGTGGTTGTCCAGGAAGGCGAACAGGTACCGGGCGGGGTAGTCGCCGGCCAGGTCGGGGGCGCAGGACCAGACGGCGGAGACCACCGGGGTCATGAAGTGGCTGACGAAGTACGCGGAGAAGCCCGCGGCGCCGAGGAACTGGCGCAGGGTCGGGTCGCCGGCCTGCGGGTCGGCCAGCAGCCGGCGGGCCCGGCGGTGGAAGCGCGGGACCTCGGCGAGCATCCGCAGGTAACGGCCGCGCAGCGGGGTGCCTGGCCGGGCGAGCAGTCCGGCCGGGCCCTTGGCCCCGGCGTACTCCAGGCCGCAGCCGTCGCACCGCACGGACATGCTCATCTCGCTCTCGCGGGTCTGCACGCCGAGTTCGTCGAAGAGTTCCACCAGGTGCGGGTAGGTGCGGCGGTTGTGCACCAGGAAGCCGGTGTCCAGGTCGACGGTCCGGCCGTCCGCGCCGGTGGCCCGCTGGGTGTGGGCGTGGCCGCCGAGCCGGTCGTCGGCCTCGAAGAGGTGCACCTGGGCGCCGTCCCGGGTGAGTCGGTACGCGGCGGTCAGTCCCGCCACCCCGCTGCCGACCACGGCGATCCGGCGCCCGGCGCCGCCGCTGCGGCGGGCGTCGGGGATTCCGGCGGTGCGGACGGTCTCCGGCATGGTCACGGTGGGCCCCTGTCCTCCGCGGGCCCGGCCGGTGGTGCGGCCGGGCCCGTCACGTGCGTGTCACCAGCCATTCGGAGCAGCGGGCCGGGCGGATTGGTGGGCGGATCGGCGGGACGGCCCCGGGGGGGGCGGGGCAGCCCGTCAGGTGAAGGCGAGCAGCATCGTCGGGGCCGCGGTGGGGTGCGGCGAGCCGCCGGCCGGCTCCACGGTGACGCCGACCCCGGCGGCGCCGCCGATCGGGCCGGTGAGCAGCACCGTGCCGGTCGAGGCGGGCAGCAGCCCCGCCGGGCGCATGGTGCCGGCGTCGTTGTACCAGAGCTGGTACGTCCGGTCGGCGGGCAGCTTCGGCAGGCCGGAGGCGAGGAACCCGGCCTGGCCGCGGCTCTGCGACCAGACCACCGTGCCCACCCCGGAGCCGGCCGTCGCGGTGCTGGTGCGGGCGTCGGGCGCGGTGAGCAGCGAGCCGAACGCGGCCTGTTGCTGGGCCAGCGCCGCGGTCCGGGCGCGGGCCTGCTCGGCCTGGTCGTGCTGCTGGTACGCGAGGACGCCGAGCGAGGCGGCGGCCGCGACGGAGGCGGCCAGCGCGAGCCGGTACAGCCGGTGGCCGAGACGCCCGCCGGTGCGGGCGCCGGGGCCGTCGGGGCCATCGCCGGTCGAGGAGGCGGGGGCGAGCTGGCGGACGGTGCCGATCCCGGCCATCACCCGGGCGCGCAGTTCGGCGGGCGGGACGACGGCCTCGGCGGAGCCGAGCCTGGCCAGGGTGGCGGTGAACTCCCGGACCTCCTGGGTGCAGGCCGGGCACTGGGCCAGGTGGCGTTCGAAGGCCTGGCGCTCGGTGTCGCCGAGGGCGTGGGCGGCGTAGGCCCCGGTGAGCGTGTGCAGGTCGGCAGCGGTTGTCACGATCCCACCCCCAGGCAGTCGCGGAGCCGGATCAGGGCGTCCCGCATGCGTGTCTTGACGGTGCCGAGCGGCGAGCCGAGCAGGTCGGCCACCTCGCGGTAGGAGTAGCCGCGGTAGTAGGCCATGGTGACCGACTCGCGCTGCAGTTCGGTGAGGCCCTGAAGGCAGCGCCGCACCTGTTCGCGTTCGAGCCGGCCCTCGACCTGTTCGGCGACCTCGTCGAAGGCGGGGGCGTGCGACTGCGCGGCGGCCTTGCGGTCGCGGTCGGCGGCGGCCTGGGCGGCCCGGACCCGGTCGACGGCCCGGCGGTGCGCCATGGTCATCACCCACGGCATCACCTCGCCGAGTTCCGGCCGGTAGCGGGCGGCGGTGCGCCACACCTCCAGCATCACCTCCTGGGCGACCTCCTCGGACTGCGCCGGGTCCCGCAGCACCCGGCGGACCAGGCCGAGCACCGGGCCGGCCACCGCGTCGTACAGCCGGCCGAACGCGTCCTGGTCGCCGAAGGCCACCTTGGCGACCAGTTCCTGCAGGTCCGGGCCGCGGCGGTGCGGGCCGGAGAGGTGGACGACGGTGTTCACCGGGCCACCCCCCGGCACCCGGCCGCCGGGTGCGGCGGACGGACCCTCGGGCCGGTCGGGCGGACGGCTGGCATGGGTGACCTCCTGGGAACGGGACGGACCGCCGCGGCGTCCCGGACCTGGGGTGCCTCGGCAACGGGTGTTCGGAGCCGTCGCGGCGGCGGATTGGTCCGAACCGGCGAACCCATGATCCGATCATGGACCCGGACCGCCCGGCCCCGCCCGGATTCGGCCGGATCGGACCGATCCGATTCCCGTACGGCACCGAATCACCACCGGACCACCCGTCCACCCGCCCGCGACCACCACGCCGCCCACCACACCGAGGAGGCCAGCCGTGCCGGCCGACCCGCCCACCGGCCCCCGCCCGCGCGTCCTGTTCGACGTCCGGGAGATCTACGCCGAACCGGCCGCCGCCGCCTCCCCGCGCGGCCGCCAGGTCCTGGAGCGCTTCCCCGGCGCCCGGGTCACCGAGGTCGCCTCGCACTGGCAGATCCCGCACCTGCACGGCAACGCCGGCAACGTGGAGCGCTGGGCCCGGATCAAGCGCGAGGTGCTGGTGCTCGGCGTCAAGAAGTCGCTGACCGCCCGGCCCAACGGCCGCTCCGCGGACTGGATCGCCCCGAGCTCGGCCAACGGCTGCGCGCTCGCCTGCGCCTACTGCTACGTCCCGCGCCGCAAGGGCTACGCCAACCCGGTCACCGTCTTCACCAACATCGACCGGATCATCGGCTACCTGGGCCGCCACCTCGCCCGCCAGGGCCGCAAGCCCGAGCCCAACCAGTGCGACCCGACCGCCTGGGTGTACGACATCGGCGAGAACAACGACTGTGCGGTGGACGCCCTGGTCTGCGACAACACCGCCGACCTGATCCGGGCCTTCCGGCACTGGCCCACCGGCAAGGCCTCGTTCGCCACCAAGTGGGTCAACCGCGACCTGCTGGCGCTGGACCCGCGCGGCCGCACCCGGATCCGGTTCTCGGTGATGCCGCCCGCCGACGCCCGGCTGCTGGACGTCCGGGCCGCGCCGGTGCCCGACCGGCTGGCCGCCGCCGCGGACTTCCGAGAGGCTGGGTACGAGGTGCACTTCAACCTGTCCCCGGTCGTCCTTCGGGCGGGCTGGGAGCGGGACTGGGCCGAGCTGCTGAGCCGGATGGACGACGTCCTGCCGCCCGCCGTCAAGGCGCAGGCCGCCGCCGAGATCATCCTGCTCACCCACAACCAGCAGCTGCACCACGTCAACCTGGGCTGGCACCCCGCAGCCGAGCAGGTGCTCTGGCGCCCGGACCTCCAGGAGCCCAAGCGCTCCGAGAACGGCGCCGACAACGTCCGCTACCGGGTGGGCCGCAAGGCCGAGGCGCTGGCCCGGCTGCGCGGCCTGATCGAGCGGCACGCGCCCTGGCTGCGGGTGCGGTACGCGTTCTGAGCCCTCCGGTGCCCGCACCGCGGCCTCCCGCGGGAGGCCGCCGCAGGACGAGACGGGAGACGAGATGACCGACCACACCGACGCCCCGCCCGAGGGCGGGTCCGACGCCCGGGCGCTCTGCCTGGTCACCGGCGCCACCGGCTACATCGGCGGCCGGCTGGTGCCGGAGCTGCTCGCGGCCGGCCACCGGGTCCGCTGCCTGGTCCGGGACCCGGGCCGGATCCGCGACTACCCCTGGCGGGCCGAGGTGGAGACGGTCAAGGCCGACGTCACCCGTCCCGAGACGCTGGCCGGGGTGTTCGCCGGCGTCGAGGTGGCGTACTTCCTGGTGCACTCGCTCGGCACCGGCGGCTCCTTCGAGCGGCGCGACCGCACCTCCGCCCGGGCCTTCGGGGCGGCGGCCGCCCGGGCCGGGGTACGCCGCATCGTGTACCTGGGCGGGCTGATCCCTCCCGGCGTACCCGAGCACGCCCTGTCGCCCCACCTGCGCTCACGGGCCGAGGTCGGCCGGATCCTGCGGGAGAGCGGCGTCCCCACCGCCGAACTGCGCGCCGCCGTCATCCTCGGCTCCGGCTCCGCCTCCTTCGAGATGCTGCGCTACCTCACCGAACGGCTGCCCGTCATGGTGACGCCGAACTGGGTGGACACCAGGATCCAACCGATCGCCGTCCGCGACGTGCTGCGCTACCTGGTCGGCGCCGCCGCCCTGCCGCCGGAGGTCAACCGCTCCTTCGACATCGGCGGCCCCGACGTGCTGACCTACCGCGAGATGATGCTGCGCTACGCCGGGATCGCCGGACTGCCCCGGCGGCTGATCGTGCCGGTCCCGGTGCTCACCCCGCGGCTGTCCAGCCACTGGGTCGGCCTGGTCACACCGGTCCCGAACTCGATCGCCCGTCCGCTGGTGGAGTCGCTGCGGCACGAGGTGGTCTGCCGGGAGCACGACATCGCGGCGCTGGTACCGGACCCGCCGGGCGGGCTGATCGGCTTCGACCGCGCGGTGCGGCTCGCCCTGAAACGGATCCAGGACGCCGAGGTCACCACCCGCTGGTCCTCCGCCTCGCTGGCCGGCGCCCCCAGCGACCCGCTGCCCACCGACCCGGACTGGGCCGGCGGCAGCCTGTACGAGGACGTCAAGGAGCGCGAGGTGGCGGCCAGCCCGCAGGCCGTGTGGCAGGTGGTGGAGGGCATCGGCGGCGACAACGGCTGGTACTCCTTCCCGCTGGCCTGGGCGGTCCGGGGCTGGCTGGACCGGCTGGTCGGCGGGGTCGGCCTGCGCCGCGGCCGCCGCGACCCGGCCCGGCTGCGGGTCGGCGACTCGCTGGACTTCTGGCGGGTGGAGGAGATCGAACCGGTCGAACTGCTGCGGCTGCGCGCCGAGATGAGGCTGCCGGGCCTGGCCTGGCTGGAACTGCGGGTCGACAGCGACGGCAACGGCGGCACCATCTACCGGCAGCGGGCGCTGTTCCATCCGCACGGGCTGGCCGGGCACGCGTACTGGTGGTCGGTGGCGCCGTTCCACTCCTTCGTGTTCGGCGGCATGGCCCGCAACATCACCGAGCGGGCCCGCACCCTGCCGTGAACACCCGCGGCCCGGAGCCGGGTTGACGCCCGATGCCGCCAACCTGGCCGATCCTGCCGGGGGTTCACCCCGCGGAGTGAACCCGGAAGTCGCACCCATCCGCTCCCGTCACCGCACCGAATGCAGGACGTGAGCAAGCAGACGACCACCGACCCGCAGCCCGCCGCTGCCGCGCACCGCCGCCGGCGCGCGGCGCTGCGGGCCGCCGGGGCCGCGGCGACCGGGCTGGCGGCCGCCGCGGCGGCGGTCGGGGCGGGCGAGGCGGTGGCGGCGTGGACCGGCCCGTCCGGCGCGCCGGTGTTCGCGGTCGGCTCCGCCGCCATCGACCTGACCCCGACCCCGCTCAAGGAGTACGCGGTCCGGACCTTCGGGACCGACGACAAACCGGTGCTGCTGGGCGGCATCTACCTGGTGATGGCCGCCCTGGCGGCGCTCGCCGGACTGCTGGCCGCCCGCCGGCCGGCCGCCGGCGGCGCGGTGTTCGCCGCCTTCGGCGCGCTCGGCGTCTGCGCGGCGCTGTCGCGGCCGTCCGCCACCACCGCCGACGCGCTGCCCTCGCTCGCGGCGGCCGCAGCCGGCGCCGCCGCGGTGGTGTGGCTGGCCCGGCTGCTGAGGACGGCGGCCACCGCACCGGCCGAGGCCGCCGGGCCCACCCGGCGGGCGGTCCTGCTGGCGGGCGGCGGCACGGTCGCGTTCGCCGCGCTCACCGGCCTCGGCGGCCGGGCGGTCTCCGACCGGCGGTACGACGTCAGCGCCGCCCGCGACGCCGTACGGCTGCCCGCCCCGGCCGCGCCCCTGCCCCCGCCTCCCGCCGCGGCCCACCCCCCGGTGCCCGGCCTGTCCTCGTTCTTCACCCCGAACCGCGACTTCTACCGCGTCGACACCGCACTCACCCTCCCGAGGATCGACCCGCGGGACTGGTCGCTGCGGATCCACGGCCTGGTCGACCATCCGATGACGCTCTCCTTCGACCAGCTGCTCGAACGGCCGCTCGAGGAGCTCGACCACACCCTGTCCTGCGTCTCCAACGAGGTCGGCGGCCCGTACGTGTCGACCGCCCGCTGGCTCGGGGTCCCGCTGCCCGAGCTGCTGCGCCGGGCCGGGGTCCGCCCGGGCGCGCAGCAGCTGATCGGCCGGTCCCAGGACGGCATGACCATCGGCACCCCGCTGGACCTGCTGCTCGACGGCCGCCGGGCGCTGCTCGCGCTCGCCATGAACGGCGAGGTGCTGCCGGTGGCCCACGGCTTCCCCTGCCGGACGGTGGTGCCGGGCCTGTACGGCTACGCCTCCGCCACCAAGTGGCTGGTCGACCTGGAGGTGGCCACTTTCGCCGGCCACGACCCGTACTGGGTCCGGCGCGGCTGGGACCGCACCGGGGAGGTCCGCACCGCCTCCCGGATCGAGGTGCCGTCGGCGTTCGCCAAGGTCCCGGCCGGGGACGTGGTGGTGGCCGGTACGGCCTGGGCCACCCACCGCGGGATCGCCGCCGTCGAGGTGAAGGTCGACGACGGGCCGTGGGCCGAGGCCGAACTCGCCGCCGATGCGGGCCTCGACCTGTGGCGCCAGTGGAGCCACCGCTGGACCGGCGCCCGGCCCGGCACCCACCGGATCCAGGTCCGCGCCACCGACGCCACCGGGGCCGTCCAGCCCGAGGCGAGAGCGGCGCCCTTCCCGGCCGGCGCCACCGGCTGGCACTCGACGGTGGTCACCGTCACCTGACACCTCACCCACCCCGGTCCGCGCGACGGCACCGCCATCCCCGGACCACCCGCAGAACCCCCGTCAACACCCGTTCCCAGCACCACGATTCCGAGGAGCAGTCCCCATGTCCCTGACCCGTACCCGGTCCCTCGCAGCCCTCTTCGCCGCCGGCGCCCTCGCCTTCGGCCTGACCGCCTGCAGCAGCGACGGCGGCACCACCTCCAACAGCGCGGCGGCCCCGGCCGCCTCGTCCGCACCGGCCGCGGCCGGGGCCGCCGCCACCCCCGCCACCGCGATGGACGCCCCGTTCGGCGCCGCCTGCGCGGCCGTACCGAAGGACGGCTCGGGCAGCTTCGCCGGGATGGCCCAGGACCCGGTCGCCACCGCCGCCTCGCACAACCCGCTGCTGTCCACCCTGGTCAGCGCCGTCACCGCGGCCGGGCTCGGCGACACCCTCAACTCGGCCCAGAACGTCACCGTGTTCGCGCCGACCAACGACGCCTTCGCCAAGATCCCCGCCGACCAGCTGAAGGCGCTGCTGGCCGACAAGGACAAGCTCACCAAGGTCCTCACCTACCACGTGGTGCCCAACCGCCTCGCGCCCACCGCGCTGGCCGGCACCCACAAGACCCTGGAGGGCGGCGACCTGACGGCGGCCGGAGCCGGCGCGGCCTACACGGTCAACGCCAACTCCAAGGTGCTGTGCGGCAACGTGCAGACCGGCAACGCCACCGTCTACATCGTGGACACCGTCCTGATGCCCGCCTCCTGACCCACCCGGCGCCCGCGGCTCGGCCCCTCAGCCCAGGGCCGGGCCGCGGGCCAGCAGCAGCACCACATCGATCCCGGCCACCGCCAGCGCGGCCAGGAACGGCCACCGGGTGCGCGGCAGCAGCACCGCCGGGAGCACCAGCAGCACCGTCGCCACCAGCACCGCCCGCCCGGCGCCGCCGACCGGACCGGGCGGCCCGGCCACCAGCACCGCGGAGGCGCAGCCGAGCAGCAGCGCGGCCACCGCCCCGGCACCGGCCCGGCCCAGCCGCTGGGGCAGGCCGCGCACCCCGGCGGCCAGGTCGTCGGCCAGATCCGGCAGCACATTGGCGAAGTGCGCGCCGGTACCGAGCAGTACGGCCGCCGCCGTCAGCCACGGCGGCGGCCACGGCCCGCCGGGCAGGCCGAGCGTGACGAAGGCCGGCAGCAGGCCGAAGGCCAGCGCGTACGGCGCCCAGGAGAGCACGGTCCGCTTCAGCCCCAGGTTGTACGCCCACCCGGCGGCCACCCCGGCCAGGTGCGCGGCCCCGGCCGCCGCACCGGCCGCCAACGACAGTGGTACGCAGACCAGCAGCGCCGCACCGGCCGCCGCACGCAGCACCGCCGGGTCCAACTCCCCTGCGGCCAGCGGCTTGTCCCGGCGCCGCGCGGCCAGGTCACGCCGGTGGTCGATCAGATCGTTGCTCCACCCCACCGAGAGCTGGCCGGCCGCCACCGCCGCACCGGTCAGCGCACAGCCGGCCGGACCGCGCCCGCACCCGGCGGCGAACGCCGTGGCGAACAGCGTGACGGCGGCCGCCGGGGCCGGATGGCAGGCCCGCAGCAGCGGGAGCGGGCGCACGGCCCGGCCCGCGGCCGGTACCGCGTTCACGTTCGGCATGCCCCGATGCTAGGCCGCACCCGGCCCCACCCGCCGGACCGTCCCCCGACCCCCACCCCTCGGCGCGCCGCCGCCCCCACGCCGCCACCCGCATCCCACACCCACGTTCCGTACCCCGGGACTCGCCCCCGGCACGCCGCCCTGCACCACCGTCCGGCCGCCGCGCCCGGGCACCCGCGTTCCGTACCCCGGGACTCGCCCGGTTGCGCCGATTGATGAGGGTATGTCGGTGACTTCCCTATGCTGGCGCAATGACCCGAATCGTGGCAGTGACGGGCGTGGTGCCGCCGCACCGTTACCGGCAGCAGGAGCTGGCGGAGGCGTTCGCGGCGGCGCTCCGGTTACCGGCCGACAGTAGCCGCGCGGTGCTCGACCGGGTGCACGCCTCGGCCGGGGTGGATACCCGTCATCTGGCGCTCCCGCTCGCCGACTACGCCGCCCTGAGCGGTTTCGGCCAGGCCAACGACGCGTACCTCGCCGCCGCGCTGGACCTCGGCGAGCAGGCGGTGACCACCGCGCTGGCGGCGGCAGGCCTCCCGGCCGACGCGGTGGACCTGGTGATCTCCACCTCCGTCACCGGGATCGCCGCCCCGTCGCTGGAG
The DNA here is from genome assembly GCF_040651175.1 of Kitasatospora sp. NPDC048540. Lineage (NCBI taxonomy): Bacteria > Bacillati > Actinomycetota > Actinomycetes > Kitasatosporales > Streptomycetaceae > Kitasatospora > Kitasatospora sp. NPDC048540. Next base: position 15,586 of record NZ_JBEZIR010000008.1, on the reverse strand, counting down.
GCCAGGCTGGCCGGGCGGTTGGGCCTGCGCCCGGACGTCCGGCGGCTCCCGGTCTTCGGCCTCGGCTGCGCGGCCGGCGCGGCCGGGGTGGGACGGCTGCACGACTTCCTGGCCGGGCACCCGGACGGCGTGGCGCTGCTGCTCTCCACCGAGCTGTGCTCGCTGACCCTGCAACGCTCGGACGGTTCGCCGGCGAACCTGGTGGCCGGCGCCCTGTTCGGCGACGGCGCCGGGGCGCTGCTGGCCGTCGGCCCCGAGCACCCCGCACACGGCACCGCCCCGGGCCCGGCCGTCGTCGCCGCCCGCAGCCGGCTCTACCCCGGGACCGAGCAGCAGCTCGGCTGGGACATCGTCGACAGCGGCTTCCGGATCGTACTCGGTGCCGAACTCCCCGCCCTGGTACGGCTGCACGTCGCCGAGGAGGTCGAGGGGTTCCTGGCCGCACACGACCTCAAGCCCGGTGACATCGGCGCCTGGATCTGCCACCCGGGCGGCCCCAAGGTGCTGGACGCCCTCGCCGGCGCCCTCGCCCTGCCGGACACCGCACTGGAGTTGAGCCGCCGTTCGCTCGCCGCCGTCGGCAACCTCTCCTCCGCCTCGGTCCTGCACATCCTGCGCGACACCCTCGCCCTGCGTCCCCCGCAGCCGGGCACGTACGGGCTGATGCTGGCGCTCGGCCCCGGCTTCGCCTCCGAACTCGTCCTCCTGCGCTGGTAGGGCCCGCCGATGAGCATGTCCGCGTACACCGTCCTGATCCTGCTGGTCGCCGTCGAGCGGCTGGCCGAACTGGTCGTCGCCCGCCGCAACGCCCTGTGGAGCATCGCCATCGGCGGCACCGAGTACGGCCGCGGCCACTACCCGGCGATGGTGCTGCTGCACACCTCGCTGCTGCTCGGCTGCCTGCTCGAACCCGCTCTCGCCGACCGGCCGTTCCTGCCCGCGCTGGGGTGGCCGATGCTCGCGGTGGTGCTCGCCGCACAGGGGCTGCGCTGGTGGTGCATCGCCACCCTCGGGCCGCGCTGGAACACCCGGGTGATCGTGGTCCCGGGGCTGCCGCTGGTGGCCGCCGGCCCGTACCGGTGGCTCCGTCACCCCAACTACCTGGCGGTGGTGGCGGAGGGCCTGGCCCTGCCGCTGGTGCACAGCGCCTGGCTGACCGCGTTCGGCTTCACCGTGCTGAACCTGGCCCTGCTGCGGGTCCGGATCCGCTGCGAGGAGCAGGCGCTGAGCACCGCCCGCCCGGCGGTGGCCACGTGATCGACCTGCTGGTGGTGGGCGGCGGCCCGGCCGGGCTGGCCACCGCGATCCGGGCCGCCGGCGCGGGCCTGCGGGCGGTGGTCGCGGAACCGCGGCCCGCACCAGTCGACAAGGCCTGCGGGGAGGGGCTGATGCCGTCCGCCGTCGGCGCCCTGGACGAGCTCGGGGTCCGGGTGTCCGGGCACCCGCTGCGCGGCATCCGCTACCTGGACGCCACGACCGGGCGCGGCGCCACCGCCGAGTTCCGCGGCGGCCCGGGCCTCGGGGTGCGCCGGACCGCCCTGCACACCGCGCTCGCCGAACGGGCCGCCGAGCTGGCGGTACCCGTACTGCCCGTCCAGGTCCGGGAGTTCCAGCAGGGCCGGTTCACCGTCACCGCGGCCGGGCTGACCTGCCGCCATCTGGTCGCCGCCGACGGCCTGCACTCGCCGGTCCGCCGCGCCCTCGGCCTGCACCGCCCGCCCGGCCCCGCCGCACCGCCGGCCCGGTACGGGCTGCGCCGGCACTACCGCCTCGCGCCGTGGAGCGACCTGGTCGAGGTGCACTGGTCGCCGCAGGCCGAGGCGTACGTGACGCCGCTCGCGCCGGACCTGGTCGGCGTCGCGCTGCTCACCGCCGACCGGGCGCCGTACCAGGAGCAGCTGGCGCGCTTCCCGGTACTGGCGGGCCGGCTGGCGGGCGCCGCCGCCTGCACGCCGGTGCGGGGCGCCGGGCCGCTGCGCCAGCGGGTCCGGGCCCGGGTGCACGGGCGGGTGCTGCTGGTCGGCGACGCGGCCGGCTACCTGGACGCGCTCACCGGTGAGGGGGTCTCGGTCGCCCTGGCATCGGCGCAGGCGCTGGTGCGGTGCGTGGCCGCGGGCCGCCCGGCCGACTACGAACGGGCCTGGCGGCGCGCCTCGCGCAGCTACCGGCTGCTGACCGGATCGCTCCTGTGGGCCCGTCAGCAGCCGCTGCTGGCGCAGCGGATCGTCCCGGCCGCGGTCCGGCTGCCCGGCCTGTTCCGGGCCGGGGTCAACCTGCTGGCCTGACCCCCGCCGGCCGGCCACCCGGGCCGGGCGGATAGGTCACCAGGTCACCAGGTCACCGGCAGGGTCCGCAGGCCGCGGACCACCGAGTCGGCCCGGGTCTCGACCTCCTCGAACGGCACCGCCAGCCGCAGGCCGGGCAGCCGCCGCAGCAGCGTCCCGAGCGCGATCTGGAGTTCGGCGCGGGCCAGCGGCTGCCCGAGGCACTGGTGGATCCCGAAGCCGAACGCGAGGTGGCGCCGGGCATCCCGGGTGACGTCCAGCTCGTCACCGCCGTCGAACAGCTCCGGGTCCCGGTTGGCGGTGGACGGCATGGCCAGCACCCCCTCGCCCGCCCGGATCAGGGTGCCGTCCAGGTCGACGTCCTCCACCGCCACCCTGGGGATGCCCAGGTGCACGATGGTCAGGTAGCGCAGCAGTTCCTCGACCGCGCCCTTCATCAACTCCGGCTCGGCCCGGAGCAGTTCCAACTGCTGCGGGTTCTGCAGGAGTGCCAGGGTGCCGAGCGCGGTCATGTTGGCGGTGGTCTCGTGTCCGGCGACGAGCAGCAGCAGGCCCATGGCGGCGGCCTCGGCGTGGGTCAGCTCGTCGCGGGCGACCAGCCGGCTGAGCACGCCGTCGTCGGGCTCGCGCCGCTTGCGGTCGGCGAGGTCGGCCAGGTACGACGTCAGGGCATCCTGCGCCGCCGCGACCTGCTCGGTGTCCGCCCCGGTGTCCAGCAGGACCCGGCTGTTGGCCTGGAAGAACTCGTGGTCGGCGTAGGGGACGCCGAGCAGCAGGCAGATGACCAGCGAGGGCACCGGCAGGGCGAACTCCGCCACCAGGTCGGCGGGCCCACCCTTGGCGATCATGCGGTCGAGCGCCTCGTCGACGATCTGCTGGATCTGCGGGCGCAGCGCCTCCACCCGCTTGATGATGAAGTCGCCGGTGAGCATGCGGCGCTGGCGGGCGTGCTCGGGGTCGTCCAGGCGCAGGAAGGTGGGGGTGCTGCGGATGACCAGGTCGCGCCGGCCGGGGAAGAGGAACGGGAAGCCGGGCTTGCGGGCGTCGGCGCTGAAGCGCCGGTCGGCGAGGACCGCCCGGGACTGCTGGTAGCCCGTCAGCAGCCAGCAGGGTGTGTCGTCCCAGAGCGTGACCCGGGTGACCGGGGAGACCAGGTGGGCCTCCTGGTAGGCGGGCGGCGGGTCGAACGGGCAGCGTGCCTGGGCGGCCGGAACGGCGAGGGCGTCGGGAGCGGCGGTGGTGGAGGCGGTGGTGGCGGTGACGGTGGTGCTCTCGGTGATGGAGGGTGCGTCGGTGGTCATGCGGCTGTGCTCCTTCCAACAGGGTGGAGTCCGGCCGGTCCGGGGATCGGGGTCGGGCCCGGGTCAGCCGGCGTCGCCGTGCACGGTGATGGCGTTGCCGGGGCAGAGCGCGGCCGCGAGGCGGACGTCGGCGGTGAGGGTGGCCGCCGGGCGTTCCTCCAACAGCCGGACGAGCCCGTCGTCCTCGCCCTGGTCGAAGACGGCGGGGGCGGTCAGTACGCACTGGCCGGATCCGCAGCAGCGGTCCTGATCGATGATCACCTGCATGGCGGCACCTCGGTCCGGTGGGGTGAATCGGTTTCGCAAGGCAACCATTTCACCGTAGCCCAGATCCGGTCCGCACACGAAGGTCCGTTCGCGGACCATCCCGAGTTGGCCGAAAAACCCTCCCCCGAAGGGATGAACGGGCGTCAGCTCCGGCCCGGTTCGGGCCCCGCGGGGTCGACCGGTTCCTCGGCCAGCAGCTCCAGGACCGGCAGTGCGGCCAACAGGGCCTCGCGCCGGTCGGGGCCGAGCGCCCGGACCCGTTCGGCGAGCAGTTGGGCCCGCTCCTCCCGGATCCGGTCGATGGTCTCCCGGCCGTGCGCGGTGAGGGTGATCAGCGCGGAGCGGCGGTCCTGCGGGTCCGGCTCCTTGGCGATCAGGCCGTCGGCGTGCAGCGGCGCCAGCGTGCGGATCATGGACGGGGCCGCGACCCGCTCGCGGCCCGCCAGGTCGACCAGCCTGATCGGGGCGTGCGCCTCGATCCGGGCGAGCGCGGAGAGCTGGGCGAAGGTGAGGTCGAGCCGGCTCGACGCCTGCACCATCTGCCGGTGCAGCCGGGAGACCGCGAGGCGCAGCCGGGCCAGATCGGCTGCGGACAGGTTCGGGTCGGCCGCGGGCAGGTTCGGGTCGGTCGCCATGGGCCGCGGGTGCTCCTCAGTCTCGCCGGGTGGTGCCCGCCGCCGCCTGGGCCGGGCCGTCCGCCGCCTTCACGGTACCCGCCGCCCCGGCCCGGCCCGCCGGCCGGTCCTTGACCAGCGAGGCGAGCGCGCCGAGCAGCGACAGCCCGATGGCGAACCAGAAGACCACCACCAGGCCGTCGTGGAAGGGGCCGGCGATCAGCTGCGGGAAGAACTCGCGGCCGGTGAGGGTCTGCGCGTTGCCGGGCGGCAGCGAGCCGAGCAGGTCGGGGCCGAGCAGTTCGCGGACCGGGTTGTAGCCGAGGAAGGCGGCGAACAGGGTGCCCACCGGCGGGAGTCCGGCGATCGTGTGGGCGGCCGGGGCCGGGACGCCCTGGGCGGTCAGCCCGTTGTTCAGCCCCTCGGGGAGCGAGCCGGCCAGGCCGGCCACCATCAGCGAGAAGAAGATGCCGATCGACAGCACCATGCCGGCGTTCTGGAAGGTGGCGCGCATGCCGGAGGCGGCGCCGCGCGCGTCGGCCGGCACGCTGGACATGATCAGCGAGGTGTTCGGGGCCGCGAACAGGCCACCACCGAGGCCGTTCAGCAGGATCAGGAAGGCGAACCAGGGGTAGCCGAAGTCGGTCGGCAGGAGCAGCAGTCCGGCGAACGAGAGCGCCATCACCACCAGGCCGCCCGCCGCGAACAGCCGGGCGCCGTACTTGTCCGACAGGTGCCCGGCGACCGGGCCGGCGATCAGGAACCCGACCGTCAGCGGGACCATGTAGATGCCGGCCCACAGCGGCGTGGACTCGTACTGGTAGCCGTGCAGCGGGAGCCAGATGCCCTGCAGCCAGATGATCAGCATGAACTGGAGTCCGCCGCGGGCGATCGATCCCAGCAGGGTGGCCGCGTTGCCGCTGCTGAACGCGGCGTCGCGGAACAGCCTCAGCGGGAACATCGGGTCGGCCACCCGGCGCTCGATCAGGCAGAACAGCGCCAGCACGGCCGTGCCGCCGATCAGTCCGGCCAGCACCCACGGGTTGCTCCAGCCCATGGTGTGGCCGCCGTACGGCTGGATGCCGTAGGTGATCCCGGCGAGCAGGGCGGTCAGGCCGACGGCGAAGGTCAGGTTCCCCCACCAGTCGATCCGGGCCGGGCGCCGCACGCCGGTGTCGCGCAGCGAGCGGTACGCCCACAGGGTGCCGAGCAGGCCGATCGGCACGTTGACCCAGAAGATGGAGCGCCAGTTCCACTCGGCCAGCACGCCGCCGAGCACCAGGCCGATGAACGAACCGGCGATGGCCGCCACGATGTTGACGCCGAGCGCGGTACCGCGCCGGTGGGCGGGGAAGGCGTCGGTGATGATCGCCGCGCTGTTGGCCATCAGCATCGAGCCGCCGACCGCCTGGGCCACCCGCCAGCCGATCAGCCAGAGTGCTCCCCCGCCGCCGGACATCGGGTCGAGCGACAGGGCGACCGAGGTCAGGGTGAAGATCAGGAAGCCGGCGTTGTAGATCCGGACCCGGCCGTAGATGTCGCCGAGCCGGCCGAGGGTGACCACCAGGACGGCGGTTACCAGCATGTAGCCCATCAGCATCCAGAGCAGGTAGCTGACGTTGCCGGGCTCCAGCGGGTTGAGGCCGATGCCGTTGAAGATCGCCGGGAGTGAGATCAGCACGATCGAGCTGTTGATCGTCGCCACCAGCGTGCCCAGCGTGGTGTTGGACAGCGCGATCCACCTGTAGCGCGTGTCGCCGTCCGGCACGGTACGCATCCGACTCTCCCCATCCCAGATAGTTAGCTTCCGCTAGCTAACTATCTTCCCGCCGACCCGCGCCCCCGGCAAGGCCCGTCCGGTCACGGTCCGGCCAACGAGCACCGGCCGCTGCCCGGCCGGCCGGCCGCTTGGACCTAGGCCCGTCCGGCCGTCGGGCCCGTACCGCGCTGCCGGTAGCACAGCTCCGGGCGGCCGACCTGCCCGTACTGCGGCTCCCGGACCGCGAACCCGGTCTCCACCAGGTGCTCCAGGTAGCGCCGCGCGGTGATCCGGGACACCCCGGCGGCGGCCCCCGCGGCCGCCGCCGACAGGCCGGTGGCGGACTCCCGCAGCACCCCGGCGACGGCCTCCAGGGTGGGCGCGCTGAGCCCCTTGGGGAGCGCGGCCCGCTCGGGCGTGCGCAGCAGGGCGAAGGCCTGGTCGACCTCGTCCTGGCCGGTGGCCTCGCCGGCCCGGCCGAGGCTGTCGCGGTAGCGCGCGTAGCTCTCGAGCCGGTCGGTGAGCGCGGCCGCGCCGAACGGCTTGAGCAGGTACTGGACCACGCCCGCCGACACCGCCTGCCGGACCATCGTCAGGTCGCGCGCCGAGGTGACCGCGATGACGTCGGTGGGGTGGCCGGCCGCCCGTAGCGTCCGGCACAGCCGCAGGCCGTGACCGTCCGGCAGGTAGAGGTCGAGCAGCATCAGGTCGACCGGCGTCCCCTCGGTCCGCGCCCGGTCGAGCCGGCGCAGCGCGTCCGCGCAGCTGTGCACGGTGTCGGCGACCCGGAAGCCCGGGGTGCGGCCGACGTAGAGGGTGTGCGCGGCGGCGGCGACCGGGTCGTCCTCGACCACCAGGACGGAGATCATCCGACCGGTTCCCGGCTCAAGGGGAGTCGTACGGTGAGCACCGCGCCGCGTTCGCGGCCGAGTTCGACGGTGCCGCCGTTGCGGCGGGCGGTCTGGGCGACCAATGCCAGGCCGAGGCCCCGGCCGTGCTGCTTGGTGGTCCAGCCCCGGCGGAACACCTCCTCGGCGGCGTCCGGGTCGATGCCCGCGCCGGTGTCGGCGACCCGGAGCAGCAGTTCGCCGTCGCGGGCGAGGGCGGTGACGGTGACCTCGGGCGGGCCGGCGCGGCGGGCGGCGTTCTCGATGGCGGCGTCCACCGCGTTGTCGATCAGGTTGCCGAGCAGGGTGACCAGGTCGCGCGGGGCGAGGGCGGCGGGCAGCACGCCGTCGTCGATCCGGCTGTCCTCGGTGAGGGTGAGTTCCACGCCGCGTTCGGCGGCCTGGGCGGCCTTGCCGAGCAGCAGGGCGGCCAGCACGGGCTCGCCGAGGGCGGCCACCACGCGGTCGGTGAGCCGCTGGGCGAGGGCGAGTTCGGCGGTGGCGAACTCCACCGCCTCGCGGTGGCGGCCGAGTTCGATCAGCGAGACCACGGCGTGCAGCCGGTTGGCTGCCTCGTGCGCCTGCGCGCCGAGCGCCTCCGCGAAGCCCCGGACCGAGTCCAGTTCCCCGGTGAGGCCCTGGAGTTCGGTGTGGTCCCGGAGGGTCACCACGGTGCCCAGGCCCGGGCCGACGGCCGAGGTGTTGAGCAGTACCACCCGTTCGGCGGTGAGGTGCACCTCGTCGCGGACCGGGGCCGGGGCCAGCAGGGCGCGGGTGAGCGAGTCGGGCAGGCCGAGGGTGTCCACCGCGGACCCGGCCACCCCGTCGGTGAGGCCGAGCAGTTCGCGGGCGGCGTCGTTGCAGAGCAGCACCCGGTGCGCGGTGTCCAGCAGGACCAGCCCCTCGCGGACCGAGTGCAGGGTGGCCTGGTGGTAGTCGTACAGGTGGCTGAGTTCGGCCGCGCCCATCCCGTGCGTGTGGCGGCGCAGCCGGACGGTGACCAGCGCGGTACCGGCGGCGCCGAGCGCGAGCGCGGCCAGGGCGACGCCGGCCAGCGCGAGCACCGGCCCGCGCAGCTGGTCACTGATCGCGTCGACCGTGATGCCCGCACTGACCAGGGCCACCACGTGCCGCTGATCGTCGAGGACGGGTGCCACCACCCGCACCGAGGGGCCGAGCGTGCCGGTGTACGTCTCCGGGAAGACCTCCCCCGCCAGCGCCCGGTCGATGTGGCCGAGGAACGGGCGGCCGATCTGCGCCGGGTCGCGGTGCGCCCAGCGGATGCCGCTGGTGTCCATCACGGTCACGAAGTCCACCCCGGTCTCCCGGCGGACCTGCTCCGCGTACGGCTGGAGGACGGCCGAGGGGTCGGGGGCGGCGGCGGCCTCGCGGACCGTCGGGGCGTCCGCGACGCTGACGGCCACGGCCCGGACCCGGCCGAGCGCGGCCTGTTCGGCCCGGTCCGCCGTGAACAGGTAGGCCAGCACCGCGCCCCCGGCCACCACCCCCGCCACGATCACCACCTGCACCAGGAACAGCCGTCCGGCCAGGCTGCGCGTACGGCGGCGCGGCGGGCGGGCGGGGTGCGGGGTCATGCCGGACAGTCTGCCCTGCCGCCCGCCGCGGGCAAGGGGTGCAGCGGTGTGAACTCTATGAACGCAAACGTGACGGCCGTCACCCCGGCGCCCATAGTCGGATCGGCCCTCCACCCGGGCCGCCAGGAACCGCAGGACCCGCAGGGCGAAGGAGCCGCAGGATGACGACCTCAGGAACAGACCGGAGCGACCGGACCGCCGGGCCCGGCCGAGCCGTCCGGACCGGAAGATCCGACCGCACCCACTACCTCTACCTCGCGGTGATCGCCGCCGTGGTCGGCGGCGTGGTGCTCGGGCTGGCCGCGCCCGACGCGGCGGTCGAGCTCAAGCCGGTCGGCACCGGCTTCGTCAACCTGATCAAGATGATGATCAGCCCGGTGATCTTCTGCACCATCGTGCTCGGTGTCGGCTCGGTGACCAAGGCCGCCAAGGTCGGCCGGGTCGGCGGCCTGGCGCTCGGCTACTTCCTGCTGATGTCGACCGCGGCGCTCGGCATCGGCCTGCTGGTGGGCAACCTGATCGACCCGGGATCCGGCCTGCACCTGACCGCCGCCCTCGCCAAGTCCGGCCACGCCCAGGCGGCCACCGGCGCCGCCACCGGCACCGCGGACTTCCTGCTCGGGATCATCCCGACCACGGTGTTCTCGGCGCTCACCGAGGGCAAGGTGCTGCAGACCCTGCTGGTCGCCCTGCTGGCCGGGTTCGCCCTGCAGGCCATGGGCCCGGCGGGCGCACCGGTGCTGCGCGGGGTCGAGCACCTTCAGCGGCTGGTGTTCCGGATCATGTCGATGATCATGTGGCTGGCCCCGGTCGGCGCCTTCGGCGCGATGGCCGCGGTGGTCGGCGCGACCGGGACGGCGGCCCTGAAGAGCCTCGCGATGATCATGATCGGGTTCTACACCACCTGCGTGATCTTCGTGGTGGTGGTGCTCGGACTGCTGCTGCGGCTGGTCGCGGGCGTCAACGTGTTCGCCCTGCTGCGCTACCTCGGCCGCGAGTTCCTGCTGATCCTCTCCACCTCCTCCTCGGAGAGCGCACTGCCGCGCCTGATCGCCAAGATGGAGCACGTCGGCGTGAGCCGGCCGGTGGTCGGCATCACCGTCCCGACCGGCTACAGCTTCAACCTGGACGGCACGGCGATCTACCTCACGATGGCGTCGATCTTCATCTCCGAGGCGCTCGACAAGCCGATGCCGCTCGGCCAGCAGCTCTCCCTGCTGCTCTTCATGGTGATCGCCAGCAAGGGCGCGGCCGGCGTCACCGGCGCGGGCCTCGCCACCCTGGCCGGCGGGCTGCAGTCCCACCGGCCCGAACTGGTGGACGGCGTCGGGCTGATCGTCGGCATCGACCGCTTCATGTCGGAGGCCCGCGCGCTCACCAACTTCGCGGGCAACGCCGTCGCCACCGTCCTGATCGGCCACTGGACCAAGGAGCTCGACCACGACCGGCTCCGCGAGGTGCTCGCCGGACGCCTGCCGTTCGACGAGACCACGCTCGTCGACACCGGCCACGACGGCGCAGGCGGGCACGGCACCGACGACGGCACCGGCGGCGGCCACGGCCACCGTGGGGGCGGCGCCGATGCGGTGGAGGTACCGGCACAGCCGGGCGGGCCCGGCCTGGAGAAGGCCGGCGCCTGATCCCGGCGCCCGGCCCCGGCCTCACCTGCGGCCCGTACGCGCCCGCGGCCGGCGCCGTCCGTGCCCTGTCGACCCCGTGCGGGCGGCAGGGCACGGCGGCGTTCCGGACGCCCGCCGGCCGGGCCGGAGACACCGCGACGGCACCGGGGCGGCAGTCCGTCCGCCGACCCGACCTGCAGTCCGACCTGCAGTCCGTCCTGCAGTCCCTCCAGCAGGCCATCGGGCGTCCGTCCGGGGCCAACTCCCTTGAGACCGACGCCACCTGTGGCTGATGTCACAGACCCGCCCGGCCCACCCCTCCCCCACCCGCGCCCACCCTCACCCACCAGCGGTTTTCCGTACGTAGGCGACCCAGTCGGCGGTCGGATGATCTCGCCCGCGGTACGGACCGAGCTTGCGCGGCGACGGCGGTGTCCCGCAGGCTCCTCGACGGAACGGGCCCGACGACTCCCCTGCCGGAGTACGGGCCGGTCCTGTCCGAGGGGGGAAACGAAAGGCTCCCCCACAGCATGCCCAGACATTCCAAGCACCGCCGCACGGCGCCGGGCGCCCGGCGACGTCTCCTCGCCATCGGCCTCGCCGTGGCCGCCGTCGGCGCCGGAGGCGCGGCGTGGGCCGCCCCGAGCCGCACCGCGGCCGAGCCGGTCGTCGTCGACTCGCTCAGCATCACGCCGGCCGCCCCGGGCAGCACCGCCCAGGTCACCGCCACCGCCAAGCTGCACTCCGCGAAGAGCCTCCCGGTCCAGTCGCTGACCATCGCCGTGCGCGACGCCAACGGCGCCAACTACGACTTCCGGGGCGCGATCCCGACGACCCTGTCGGGCACCCAGCAGACCTTCCAGCCGCAGGCGCGCACCTTCCCGGCGGGCTCGTACACCTACTTCGTGGCGTACAAGGCCAACAACACCTGGCACAACCTCACGCCCACCGCCGCCTTCACCTCGACCGGCGCCGCGGTGACGCCGACGCCCACCCCGACGCCGCAGCCTTCGCCCACCGCGACCGCCAAGCCGACCACGCCGGCGCCGAGCACCCCGGCGGCGACCACCCCGGCAGCGACCACCCCGGCAGCGACCGCGTCCGCGACGCCCAAGCCGACTCCCACCGCGACGCAGACCCCCACCGCGACGCAGACGGCGAGCCCGACCAAGGCCCCGACGCAGGCGCCCACCACGACGCCGGCACCGACCGCCACCCCCACGGTCACGCCGTCGACCAGCCCCACCACTGCGCCGAGCAGCCCGTTCACCAGCCCGGCGGCCACCCCGTCCGGGTCCGCCACGGCCTCGACCCCGGCGACCACCCCGGCCTCCACCGGCGGCCCGGCGGGCATCGCGGGCAGCTGGCGCCCGGTGTTCGCCGACGAGTTCAACGGCTCGGCCGTCGACTCGGCCAAGTGGACCCCCAACTGGCTCGGCTGCCCGACCTGCACCACCCCGCCGGTCAACAGCTCCGAGGCGGCCGCGTACGCGCCGTCCCAGGCCACCGTCAGCGGCGGCAGCCTGCACCTGACGGCGACCCAGCAGTCCACCACGGTCAACGGCAAGACCTACCCGTTCCGCTCCGGCATGGTGCAGAGCAACGGCAAGGCCCAGTTCACCTACGGCGCCTTCGAGTCCCGGATCTACCTGCCGCCGACCGGCTCGAAGATCGCCAACTGGCCCGCCTTCTGGACCGACGGCCAGAACTGGCCGACCGACGGTGAGATGGACGTCATGGAGGGCCTCGGCGGCAGCGCCTGCTACCACTTCCACTCGCCGTCCGGCGGCCCCGGCTCCTGCGCCCCGGGCAACTTCACCGGCTGGCACACCTACGGCGCCGAGTGGGCACCGGGTTCGGTCACGTACTACTACGACGGTGTGAAGGTCGGTCAGATCACTACCGGCATCACCAGCGCGCCGCAGTACCTGATCCTGAACAACGGCGTCGAGTCCGCCACCGCCGGCAACAACCTGGCCCCGGCGGATATGCAGGTCGACTACGTCCGCGTCTGGCAGCACTGACCGGTAGCACCCGCAGCGGTAGCCGCCCGAAGCCGGCCGGCCCTGCTCCGCCGATCCGCCTCCCCGTCCCCGACGGGGAGGCGGATCGGCGTTTCGGCGCGTTCAGCGCCAGAGAGCCCCGAGAGCCCCGAGCGGATGGCAGGAGGGACTGGCAGGAGGGGATGGCAGGAAAGGTGGGAAGGACGACCTTGCTGCCATCCGCCCCCGCTGACACGCTGGCGCCATGTCCACCTGTGACGTCCTGATCGTCCTCTTCGACGAGGTCCAGAGCCTCGACGTGACCGGCCCGCTCGAGGTACTGAGTTCGGCCCGGTCCCGAGGCGCGGTGCCCGGGCGGAACGCCTACCGAATCCGTACGGCAAGCCCCGGCGGCGGGCCGGTCCGCTGCTCCAGCGGCCTCACGCTGGTGCCGGACGAGGACCTGGACCTGGCCGCCACGCCGCACACCCTCCTGGTACCCGGCGGCCGCGGCACCCGCGGTCCCGCCGACCCCGCGCTCGTCGCGCGGATCGCCGAACTGGCCGCCGGGGCCGAGCGCGTGGTGTCGGTCTGCACGGGCGCGTTCCTGCTCGCCGAGGCCGGACTGCTGGACGGCCACCGCGCCACCACGCACTGGGCGTACTGCGAGACCTTCGCCCGGCGCTTCCCGGCGGTCCGGCTCGACCCGGAGCCGATCTTCGTGCGGGACGGGCGGATCTCCACCTCGGCGGGCGTCACCGCCGGTATCGACCTGGCCCTGGCCCTGGTCGAGGAGGACCTCGGCCGGAGCGCGGCGCTGGCCATCGCCCGGCACCTGGTGATGTACCTCCGACGGCCGGGCGGGCAGGCGCAGTTCAGTACGCACCTGGCCGGCCAGCTCGCGGAACGGCATCCCCTGCGCGAGGTCCAGCGGTGGATCGGCGAGAACCCGTCCGCCGACCTGTCGGTCACCGCGCTCGCCGAGCGCGCCACGCTTTCACCGCGCCAGTTCGCCCGGGCGTTCGCCGCGGAGGTCGGGGTGCCGCCCGGACGGTACGTCGACGGCATCCGGCTGGAGACCGCCCGGCGGCTGCTGGAGGAGACCGGGCAAGGCGTCGAGGAGATCGGCCGGACCGCGGGTTACGGCTCCACCGAGGCGATGCGCCGCGCCTTCGTCCGGGGGCTGGGCATCCCCCCTTCGGAGTACCGACGCCGTTTCCGGCCTCCGTCACCGCTGCCGGCCGCCGCCATCGGCTGAGGGCGCGGCACGCAGGGATGTAGCACGCGCGGGGATGCGCCACGCGCCGGCATGTGGCACACGCCGGGATCCGGCGTGGCCGGCCAGCGCGCCTGCCCTTCATTTCGGGCGGCGCAAATATTCACTGGATGGTGAATGTCAGCGGGCCGCCAATCATTCACCCAACAAAAATCATTCACGACTACGCAAGCATCGACGCCATCGCACATCGTTCACCACTCCATGAATGGTTACGCATATGCAAATCGCGATTCTGCTCTTCGACCGGTTCACCGCCCTCGACGCCGTCGGCCCCTACGAGATCCTCTCCCGTCTGCCGGGCGCGGAGGTCGTCCTCACGGCGGCCCGGCGCGGACCGGTACGGGCCGACACGGGCTTCCTCTCCCTGGTGGCCGACGCCTCGATCGACGAGGTCACCGCACCCGATCTGCTGCTCGTCCCCGGCGGCCCCGGCCAGGCCGCCCGGATGGACGACCGACCGCTGCTCGACTGGATCAGGGCCGTCGACGCCGGGACCACCTGGTCCACCTCGGTCTGCACCGGCTCGCTCCTGCTGGCGGGCGCCGGACTGCTCAAGGGCCGCCGGGCCGCCTGCCACTGGCTGGCGGCGGACCAGCTCCCCGCCCACGGCGCGTTCCCCTCCAGCGACCGGGTCGTGATCGACGGGAAGTACGCCACCGCGGCCGGGGTCTCCGCCGGGATCGACCTCGCACTCCTGCTGGCCGGCCGGATCGCCGGTGACCGGACCGCGCAGGCCATCCAGCTCCTCACCGAGTACGCCCCCGAGCCCCCGTACCAGGCGGGCAGTCCGGCCACGGCCCCGGCCGACCTGGTCGACGCCCTCCGTGGCCGCGCACCGGAGTTCCTGCGCGACTGAGTACCCCGGCCGCCGCCCCCTCCCGCCCCCTCCCGTCCCCTCCCCGCCCGGCCCGCCCGGCCCGGCTCCCGGCACACTCCGGGCCGTCGGGTCGCAGGTCCGCAGGTCCGCGGGTCCGCAGGTCCGGGGATCACCCTCCCGGCCCACGCCGCGCCCGTCCCGCCGGAGGCGAGTGACACTTGATGCATGGGCGAGACTCAGCGCAGCAGCAGCGGGGACATCTTCACCCCGCCGGTCGTGGTGCGCCCACCCACCCGGGGCGCCCGGCCGTACCGGCGGGTGGAGATCTACGGGCGGACGGTCGGCAAGGCCTTCGACGCCGCCGATGTGGCCGAGTTCATCCGGCGGGCCGGCGTCGAGGACCCCGATCTGACCGACCCGGAGCTGGTCGGCTGGCGCGGCGGCGACCAGACCGTCTGGTCCGCACCGAACACGCCGACCGCCCCGGTGCATGACGTGTCGGCGTTGCCGGAGACCTCCGAGGCACCGGGGACGCCCGCCACACCGGACGGACCCCACCGGCCCGACGGCCCGCACCCCGACCCGCACGCCACCGGTACCCACCCCACCGGCACCCACCCCACCGGCGACCTCGGTACCGCCGACATCAGTACCGCCGACCCCGAGGACGACAGCGCCGACGACGACAGCGCCGCCGCGAGCTGACCGGGCCGAACCGGGGGCCGCGCCGCAGCCCGGCGCCCACCCCCGCACGACGCCCCGGCCGTGCCGCCGACGAGAGCGGCCGATCAACCATCCAGGGCAATCCGTTCCCCCCAGGCGCTGACAATGCCGTGCCTGGGGTGGCCGGTCGGGGCCGCCCGGGAGGTAGTGGAGGGACGTGACCCACTCCGCCCGAGGAGCAGCGCATGCGCCCGACCCGCTTGGCAGCCACCCTCTCGATGGTCTCCCTGTTCGTCGCCACGGCGAGCAGTTGCGCCACGGAGTGGCGGCCGTTGTCCTCCGCCGCCCCGGCCCCCACGGTGACCGCGACGGCCACGGCGACGGTGACGGCCACCGCGCCGGCCGTACCCGCCCCGGCGGTGGCCCTGACCCCCGTCCCCGGCGCCCCGGCCCCGTCCGGCGCCCCGGCCGACCCGGCCGCACCCGCCTCACCGGCGGCCCCCGGCGCACCCGGCGCG
>NZ_JBEZIR010000007.1:0-126646 GCF_040651175.1 Kitasatospora sp. NPDC048540 | reverse complement strand
GGGCCCTTCTGGCCCTGCGTGACGTCGAACTCGACCTTCTGGCCCTCGAGCAGCTCACGGAAGCCGTTGGCGTTGATGTTCGAGTAGTGGGCGAAGACGTCGGGGCCGCCACCCTCCTGCTCGATGAAGCCGAAGCCCTTTTCCGCGTTGAACCACTTCACAGTGCCATTAGCCATAAAGAAATCTCCTTCAAGGGGCTGTCCGGAGCGCGCACAGTGCGGGCTCCGAGTCGCCGCGATGAGCACCCACCCGGAGAGAGCCGGGAAACAAAAAGGCGCCTGCGGAACATCAGCAGGCGCACACAAAGTTCATGGGAACCACTACTGCAACTACGACGACAGTAGCAGACCCGAACCCGCCATGGGGTGGACATTTCCGCCCCCGAGCGCCACGGAGCTCTCCCCCAGGGCCTCCGGCTCCGAGGTCCGAGGCCGCCAACACACCTGCCCAGCAGGCTGGTTGGGGTGCCCGCTGGCCCGGCCGGGCCGCCCGGCCGGGTCTCCGAAAGCACTGTTCGAATTTCACGAAATTCCGGCCCCACGGAACCAGAATGCTCCGGGACGGCCCACCTCTCGTTTTCCCGAGCACACCCGACGGAACGGCGAAATCTGCAGCCGGCCGTCGGGCCGGGGTGGGCCGGGTCGGGTGTGGCCGGTCAGTGGGATGCCGCGCGGCGTCCGCGGCGGCCGAGGGCGAACCAGGCGAGGCTGCCGAGGAAGGGGGCGAGGAGGACGATCGCCAGCCAGAGGATCTTCGTGGCGGTGCAGTGCCGGGAGCGTACGACGCTCACCAGGGCCGCGACCGCGAGGAGGAGGGCGGCGAGTGCGGCGGCCAGCGCCACGGTCATCGCTCCTCCGGCCAGGACGAGCCGGCCGGTGTCTCCCATCGCCTCGAGCCGGGCGGGTGGCAGGGCAGCCGAGAGTGCGTTCATCGGTGTGTTCCTTGCTGGGTGTGGTGTCGATCGGTTCCGTTCGACCACCCGAATCGTGGCCCGGGGCCGCCACCCGTGACGTCCGTCTTTGCGCTCGCCGAGGGTTACCCGAAAGTCGTACCGGGCCTGCCCGGTCGTGTGATGTGCCGCCCCACCGGTGGGGCGGAGTCTGGAGACCGTTCGTCCGATGGGGGCGAGGGACCGGGTGGAAGGGAACGGCATGATCCGGGTACAGGGGTTGCGGAAGCGGTACGGCGACACGCTCGCCGTGGACGGTCTGTCGTTCACGGTCAGGCCGGGGGTGGTCACGGGTTTCCTCGGGCCGAACGGCGCCGGGAAGTCGACCACGATGCGTCTGATGCTCGGTCTGGACGCCGGGGAGGGGAGCACGACGTTCGGTGGTGTCCGCTACGCGGAGCTCGGATCCCCGGTCGCGACGGTCGGTTCGCTGCTGGACGCGGGTGCGGTGCACCCGGCCCGCAATGCCCACGACCATCTGCGGATGGTGGCCGCCGGCGCGGGTCTGCCGGCGCGGCGGGTGCGGGAGGTGCTGTCCCTGGTGGGCCTCGACGACGTGCGTCACCGCCGCACCGGTGGCCTCAGCCTGGGGATGCGGCAGCGGCTGGGTCTGGCGACGGCGCTGCTGGGGGATCCGGAGTACCTGATCCTGGACGAGCCGACCAACGGCCTCGATCCGGAAGGCGTGCTCTGGATGCGCGGCCTGCTGATCAGGCTCGCCGAGGAGGGGCGGGTGGTGTTCGCCTCCTCGCACCTGCTGTCGGAGGTGGCCCGGCTCGCCGAGGACCTGGTGGTGATCGGACGGGGCCGGCTGATCGCCGCGCAACCGGTCACGGACTTCGTCGCCGCCCACACCCGTTCCGAGGTCGTGGTGCGCGCCGACCGCCCGGTCGAACTGGCCGCCCTGCTGCGGCAGGAGGGCGCGCAGGTCTGGGCGGACGAGTCCGATGTGCTGGTCGTGGCCGGGGTCGACGCCGACCGCGTCGGCGCGGTGGCCGCCCAACACGGCCTGACGGTGCGCGAGTTGCGTACGCGCCGCAGCAGCCTGGAGGACGCCTTCATAGCGGCGACGGCCGCCCACACCCAGTTCCGGGGGGCGGCCGCATGACCGCGCTGAGTACGTCCGGCCGGGATGCGGTCCCGTCGCCCGGCGCCATGCGCGGCCGGGGCGGGGTGTTCGGCCGCGCCCTGGCCTACGAGTGGGTCGCCTTGCGTTCGCTGCGTACGCCGTGGCTGCTGTGCGGCTCGGCGGTGGCAGCGCAGGTCCTGGTGGACGTGGCGGTGGGCCGGGACGGGGTGTCCGGGGTCCGGCAGTTCGCCGCCGGAATGACGGGTGTGACGCTCGTCGGGTTCGCACTCCTGGCCGCGCTCGGCGTCACCGTGCCGGGCGGGGAGTACCGGCACCGCACCATCACCCGGACCGTGCTGACGCTGCCTGATCGCCGCGGGATCCTGCTGGCGAAGGCGGCGCTGACGGCCGCGGTCGCCGCGTCCGTCGCCGCGGTCATGGTGATGGTGAACGCGCTGAGCGTCCCGTTGCTGGGAAAGGCCGCGCTCCCCGTGGACCGAGCGCTCGAGCTGGGTGGCGCAGCGGTCGTCTACGCGGTGTCGGGCGCGCTGGTCGGCCTGGCACTGGCCGGGGTGACCCGGAACTCGACGCTGTCGATCGCCGTGGTGATCCTCTGGCCGGTCCTGCTGGAGAATCTGGTGGTCCTCACCACCGGTGTCAGCCAGGACCTGGTCCCGTTCGGGGCGGCCGCGGCGCAGGTCCAGGCGACCGGCGGCGCGGGTCCGCAGTGGCTGCTGATGCTGCCGCTGGTCGCCCTCACCGCGGTGCTGCTGACCGCCGCCGGCGTCCTGTTCGCCCGGCGGGACGTGTGACGGCCCGACGTGTCCCACTAGGATCCGGCCGGTGAAGTTCTTCGAGCCCCGGCCGGACCGCCGCCGGCTGTCCTGGTGGGAGGGCAGGCCCGGGTACCTCGCCGCCGATGTCGCGGTGGCGGCCGTCTGCGTGCTGCCTGCTCTCTCCGCCGGGGGCAGCCCCTGGAGGCTCCTGGCCTTCCTCGTCGCCCTGCCGACCCTGCTGGTACGCCGGCGGTTCCCGTGGCTGCCCGTGGTGGCGGCGCCGTTGTTCTGCTGGAGCTGGGGCGTCCTCCCGGTGGTGGTGATCTGCTACACGGTGGCCCGGCAGTGGGGGCTGCGGTGGCGCACCCTGCTGTCGTTCCTCCTCGCGGCCGGCTGTACGGTCGCCGAGGCCTGGGACCCGGGGCCGAACTACGGCATCCTCTACCAACTCCTCGTCCCGCCGGCCTGGTTGGTGCTACCGGTGCTGGCGGGGCTGTGGATGCGCCAGCGGCACACCTTGGTGGACGCGCTGCGGGAACGCGCCCGGCAGGCCGAGAGGGAGCGCGACCTGCTCGCCGAACGGGCGGTCGCCGCCGAGCGGCGGCGGATCGCCCGGGAGATGCACGACGTGGTCGCCCACCGCGTCAGCACCATCGCGCTGCAGGCGGGTGCGCTGAGCGTGACCGCCCCGGACGAGCGCACGGCCGAGACGGCCGAGGTCATCCGGTCCGTCAGCGCCCGGGCCCTGACCGAACTGCGCGAGATCCTGGACGTCCTGCGCCATGACCAGCAGGAGACTTCGGACGGCGTGCACGGCGTCCAGTCGGACGGCTCCGTGCGGGCGGACGTGGCCGAGCTGGTGCGCGACTGCGTCGCCTCCGGCGGCAACGTCCGCCTGAACGCCCCCGCGGAACTCCCCGTCGTCACCGGGGCCGTGCGCCGGGCCGTGTACCGGGTGGCCCAGGAGGCCCTCACCAACGCGGCCAAGCACGCCCCGCACGCCCGTGTCGACATCCGTCTCGCCGAGGAGCAGGGCGAGTTGCAGCTCACCGTGACCAACCGGCGCGGCGGCAGGCGCCCGTCCGGCCATGCCGTCCCCGGATCCGGGTACGGGCTGCTCGGCATGCGCGAACGCGTCACGCTCGTCCAGGGCACCCTCCGTACCGGGCCGACCGTGGAGGGCGGCTACCGTGTGCACGCAGCCTTTCCGCTCGTGTCCACCATGCCCACCGTGTCCGAGGAGCCCGTGTGATCGACGACCGTCCCGAGCCGCCGGTGAAGGTCGTCGTGCTGGAGGACGAGGAACTCGTCCGCAGCGGCGTGCGGATGATCCTCGACGCCGACCCGGGGATCGAGGTGGTCGCCGAGGGCGGCGACGGGGACGTCGCCGTGGACCTGGTCGCCCGGCACCGCCCGCACGTGGTGCTCACCGACATCCAGATGCCCCGCGTCGACGGCCTGGAGGTCACCCGGCGGCTGCTCGCCACGCCCCACCCGCCCGTGGTCGCCGTGCTCACCACCTTCGACCTCGACGAGTACGTGCACGCGGCGCTGCGTGCGGGCGCGGCGGGTTTCCTGCTCAAGGACACCCCGCCGCGGGAACTGGCGCGTGCCGTCCACGTCCTGGCCCGCGGAGAGGCGATGCTGTCGCCACGGGTCACCAAGCGGCTGCTCAGCACCTTCTCCGCGGGCGACGCGGCGGAGGCGGCCCGTCGTCGGCTGAGGCTGCTCACCGACCGGGAGCGTGAGGTCGCCGCCGCGGTCGCGCGGGGCCTGACCAACGCCGAGATCGCCGCCGACCTGTTCCTGAGCGCGTCGACGGTGAAGGTCCACATCGGACGGATCATGGCCAAACTGGAGGCGGCCAACCGCACCCAGGTCGCCATCATCGCCCACGACGCCCGCCTCGCCTGAGCCGCCGCCACCACCCGCGACCCGCCGGTGGCGAGGTGACCACCGTGCGCGGTCCCGGAGACGGACGTGGCGGGCGGCGCCGACCTCGAGAGCCTCTGCAGGTGACGTCCCTGCCCGCGCCGACGTGCCCTGATGCTGCGCCACGACCGTCGTGGGCCGCCCCGCGGCCTGGCTGCGCAGGGCGACAGGACGGCCCGCGGGGGGTGGTCAGCCCGGGATGCCCGCGGGCAGTCGGGTGGCGGGGCCGAGGTCGGGCTGCGGGGTGGTGGTGTGGTCGTGGAGCATCCGGCGGTCGTAGGCGAGTTGGTGCGCGCGGATGGCCTCGGTGTTGTCGACCGCCCAGGCGTGCAGCCGGCCGAAGGGCTCCCGCAGGGACTCGCCGAGCGGTGTGAGCGAGTACTCGACCCCGACCGGCGAGGTCGGCAGGACCTGACGCCTGATCATGCCGTTGCGCTCGAGTCTGCGCAGGGTCTGGGTCAGCACCCGCTGGGTCACACCGTCCAGGTGACGCTTGATCTCGTTGAACCGTCTGGGTTCGGCCAGGACGGCCAGCACGGTCATCGACCACTTGTCGGCGATCTGGTCGAGGATCGGGCGGCTGGGGCTGTCGGACCGGTGGACGGTGTCGCCGGCGGGCGCAATAGTGGCCATTTCGATGCCCTTCATGATCCGTGCAATGCCGAGGGTACGGGCGTGACGGTGACCGCCGCGCCCGCGGATGGAGGGCCGGTCGACCCGCCGCAGGACCGGCCGGCCGGCAGGAACGGGTGGTCTGCGGACGGCGGTACGGCGTGGCATGGTCCGCTGACACGGGCGGCGAAGAGCGGGAGCCTCCAGGAGAGGTGAGCATGCCACGGCGAGATAGACATCCAATAGACCTTGATGTGCACATGGTCGACTTCGCGGCCCCGCCGGGGCTCCCGCTCAGCCGAGCGCGCGCGACATGAACCCCCGGATGCCGATCACCGCGGCGACCAGCAGGGCGGCGGACAGCACCAGGACGTCGATCCACAGCGCGATCGACGGCCGCCCGGGCAGCGTCACCGCCCGCAGGCCCTCGCTGAGGTAGGTCAGCGGGTTGACCGAGGTGATCACCTGGAACCACCGCACCTGGCCGAGCGACGACCACGGGTACTGCACCGACCCGGTGAACGTCAGCGGCGCTAGCACCAGCGAGAAGGTGACGCCGATCCGCTCCGGGGAGACCACCGTCCCCAGGACCAGGCCGATCCCCGCGCCCGCCGCCGAGCCGAGCGAGAGCACGCCCAGCACGCCCGGCCAGGCCGACAGCGCCCAGCCCGAGGTACCGAGCACCAGGAACCCGATCGGCGCCATCACCAGCCCGGCGAACAGGCCGCAGAGCGTCCCGAAGACCATCTTGGCCACCGCGACCAGCCGGCCGGGCAGTGGCGCGAGCAGCCGGTCCTCGATCTCGCCGGACCAGGAGAAGTCCATGATCAGCGGCATCGCGGTGTTCTGCAGCGAGACCAGCAGCGCGTTCAGCGCCACCACTCCGGGCAGCAGCGTCGCGCCGAAGTCGCCACGGGTGTACCCGGCTTCGCCGAGCACCTTGCCGAAGACGAAGAACAGCAGCAGCGGTTGGACGACCACCTGCACCAGGAACGGGCCCGGCCGCCGGGTGGTGGTGAACACGTCCCGCCACAGCACCGCGAGGAAGGTCCGCAGCACCGGGGCGGGTGGACGGGACGGCCGCCCGACGGCAGCGGATCCGGGCCCGGCGGTGGATTCGGCGGATGCGGCCGGCGCAGTCACCGCAGCTCCCTTCCGGTCAGCGAGATGAACACGTCCTGGAGGCTCGGCCGGGCCACCGACAGGTCGGTCAACTCGGCCCCCGCGCCCCGCTCCGCGACGGCCCGCAGCACCTCCGGCAGCAGGACCGACGGATCCTTCCCGGTACGGACCCGGAAACCGCACCGCCCGCGCCGTTCGGCGCCCGGCTCGGCCGGCGGCACAGTGTCGTGCTCGATGCCGTCGACGCCGGGCAGTTCGGCCAGCGCGGCCGAGAGCGCGGCGACGACCTCGGCGGCCCGGCCGTCGTGGCCGGCCGGGTCCGGTGCGAGCCGGACCTGCGCGGTGATGGTGGTGCCGCCGGGCAGCGCCCCGGTGAGCGCGTGCGGGGTGTCCAGTGCGAGCAGTCGGCCGTGGTCGACGATGCCGACCCGGTCGGACAGCGTCTCGGCCTCGTCCATGTCGTGGGTGGTGAGCACCACGGTGACGCCCTGGCCGCTCAGTTCGCGGATACGCTCGTGCAGGAACAGCCGCGACTGGGGGTCCAGGCCGGTGAACGGCTCGTCCAGGAAGAGCACTTCGGGCCGGTGCACCAACGCCCGTGCGATCACCACCCGCTGGGCCTGGCCGCCGGAGAGCCGTTCGACCCGGCGGCCGGCCAGGTCGGTGAGCCCCATCAGTGCCAGCAGTTCGTCGGCGCGGCGGACCCGCTCCACCCGTCCGAGGCCGTGGTAGCGCCCGTGGAAGAGCAGGTTCTGCCGCACGTCCAGCGAGCGGTCCAGGTTCTGCCGCTGCGGTACGACCGCGAGCAGGCGTTTGGCCTCGGCCGGCCGGGCCACCACGTCCGCGCCGTGGACCAGGCAGCGGCCCGAGGTCGGCAGGATCCGGGTGGTCAGCACCCCGACGGTGGTGGACTTGCCGGCCCCGTTCGGGCCGAGCAGGCCGAAGACCTCGCCCTGGCCTACGGTGAAGGTGAGCCCGTCCACGGCGGGCGGCGCCTGCGGGTGGTAGCGCTTGACCAGCTCGGTGACCGTGACGGCGTGGTTCATGACGTCCTCCCTCCTGCTGCGTTCGGGCTACAGCCGGCCGCCGCTGTCGACGAATCCGATCAGGTCCTGGATCCGGTCCAGCGCGCTCACCCCGTGCACGTCCTCGACGGCGCGGGAGACCACGTGGCAGATCAGGTTGCGTTCCAGCTCTCCGATGCCGACCCGGTACATGTTGAGGTAGAGCCAGTTGAGCACCACCCGGTACTGCTGGAAGGTGTTCCAGCCGCCGAGCTGGTCGGCCGCGCCCCGGTGGCCGCCGAGCGCCTGGTGGAACGGGCTGCGCGCGGACCAGGCGGCCCAGGTCGACCCCCAGGCCTCGGGATCGCCGTTGTCGTCCGTGTTGAGTGCCAGCTCCCCGGCGGTGATGAGCTTGTTGGCCCGGTCGCGGTAGTGCAGCAGGGTGTCCAGCAGTGCGCCGAAGGGCAGCACTTCGTGGTAGTCGGAGGCCGCGGTGATGGTGACGACCCGCTGCCGGAACCGGTCCGCGTTGGCCTCGTAGACCCGGTCGAAGCGATCCCGCAACCCGTCGGGGCCCTTCGCCAGGAAGGCGTCGGCGTGGCCGCGGTAGGACAGGTAGCCGTAGGTGACCGGCGGCAGGAAGCGGTGCGCCGTGGCGATGAACATGTCGACCGCGAGGGCCATCTTCGAGCCGCCGCCGCGGACCCGGTCCAGGACGGCGAAGGCGGTGTCGTTGGTGTCCACGTAGTAGTCGGCGAGCAGGTCGGCCGCCGCCTGCCCGCCGAGCACGTCCAGCCGGCGGTCCAACTCCCCCGTCTCCACGCTGTTGTTGGCCGCCCACGGCGTCAGCGGTCCGTGCTCCCGCTCGTGCCGGGCCAGCCGCTGGTGCTCGGCGTGGGAGGCCCGCTCGTCCAGGACCGTCACGGAGGGGTGGGCCCGCAGGTACTCCCCCAGGATCCGTTCGGCGGCCGGGGCGACGACGGTCTCGAAGGCCTCGGCGCTCGCCAGGACCGGGATGCGGACGTGCGGACCGCGCCGCCAGTGCGGCTGGAAGTACGCCCTGGAGACGGCGGGGGCCACCGCCGCCAGGAACGGGCGTACGGCGTCGAGCAGCAGATCGGTCCGGTCGCTCTCGTGGTGGAAGACGTTCACGCTCCGCCAGGACGGCTCCGTCATGTCCCAACTCCTTGGCAGTTCAGCTCGATCAGGTACTCGGTGACGTGGGCCCGGCCCTGCTGGTCGGTGAGGGCCGTCTCCGGCTGCGGCGCGACCTCGTGGAAGACCGCCGCGCTGCTCGCGTCCCGGGCCGAGCGTTCGAAGGCGGCGACCAGCAGTGGGGCGCCGAGGTCGACGAACATCGGCTTGCGGGCGCGGTCGCCGGTCAGCGAGCCGGCCGGGCCTGCGCCCAGCCGCAGCACCGAGACGAAGAAGCGCGGTGGGATGCCGTGTTCGGCCAGCCAGCCGGCCAGCTGCAGCAGGAACGCCGCGTCCGACTGGCCGGGTGTGCGGCGCGGCAGCGTCCCCGGCTGGGCGACCCAGGCGGCGCGCCGCAGCACGACGCGTCCGATGCTGAGCCGGGGCGCGTGCAGCACCCGGCCGGTCGCGTTCCCTGCGCCCGCCTCGTGCTGCACCGGCTGGTCGGGGCGCAGCAGGATGGGGTTCTCGCCGAAGGCCTCGATCAGCAGGGCCATCACCGGCGGGAGTTGCCGTTCGTAGGAGAGACCGCCGTGGACGGGGCGGACCGGGGTGGCGCCGTCGAGGAGGACCGGCAGTCCGTCCTGGCCGACGCCGACGGTCAGCCGGGCGCGCGGCGGGTGGTCGAGCCGGTCGGGCAGGGTGAGGTCGCGCTGGTTGAGCGAGGTGCCGAGGGTCCGGGTGAACTCGGCGTACCGCGGCGCGTGCGGGTCCTGCGGGTCGGCCGGGTACACGGCGTCGACCGGGAGCGGGTCGTCCGCGATCCGGCGCAGCAGCCGGTGGACCTGGGAACGGCCGCGGCCGAAGCCGGAGTTCACCGCGTTGACGATCAACTGCCCGTCGCCGTGCCCGCCGAGGTCGTCGTACTGGGCATAGACGGCGACCGAGCCGGGCGGGCGGATCCAGGGCGGCAGGGCGGCCAGTACCTTCTCGATCCGGTGCCGGTCCGGGAGGGCCTGGCGGACCTCGGCGATCAGCTGGACCAGGTGGCGTACTTCGGCGACCGGGCTGGCGTCGAGGGTCGCGGTCAGCCCGGTCATGGCGAAGGCGAGGGCGGCCGGGTGCAGGCGCATCACTTCGCCGCCTTCGCGCACCAGTTCGGCGTAGAACCGGTCGAAGGGCACCGTGGTGTCCGGGCCGAAGCGCTCCCGCAGGAAGGCGGCGACCGCCAGCTTGAACGGCAGGGTGTGGTCGAGGACCGCGAGCAGCCGGCAGGCGAGGGCGAGGTCGTCCAGGGCGCTCCGCCAGGACGGCAGTGCGGCCTCGGCCACCACGCCGGGGATCACGGACTGTTCGGTCACCAGGTCGCGGAGCCTGCCGGTGGTGCCGAGGCCGGCGAGTTCCTCGGCCAGCCGCGGCCCGAGCGCGACCCGTTCGGTGCCGCTGGCGTCGGCGTAGCCGCGCAGCGCCTCCCGGAGCGGGCCGAGTGCGGGCTGTCGGCGCGCCAACTGCCCCAGCGGGTCGGGGCCGTGCTCGTCCAGGTCGGTGGTGGCCAGTAGCAGGCCGGTGGCCAGCAGGGAGCGCAGGTATCCGGCGGCCCGGTCCGGCGGTGCGGGCAGCGCGGCGGTCAGGGCGGCGAGGGTCGGTGCTCCGGCTGCGGCGCGCAGGCAGTGCCGCAGCGCCGGGGTGAGTGGCAGGGTCAGCAGGTCCTCGGCCGGTGCGGGGCCGATGAACTGGACGCTGTCGGCGAGCGGCCGTGCGCTCGGGTTGACCCGGACGGTCACCTCGGTGGGTGCGGCGGTGGCCGGGGAGGTCCACGGTGCGAGGGCGGACAGGTCGAGTTCGACGATCGAGCGCGGTGCCTCGGTCGCGGTCCGGCGCAGTGCCGGTCCGTCCGGCACGAAGCGGCCGAGGCCGCTGGCGGTGAAGGTGCTGAACGGGCTTGTCTTGGTGGCGGCGCGGGTGGCGTAGACGGCCAGCCGGATCAGCTCCGCCCGGCCGGGTCTGCCTCGCAGGACGGTGTGCAGGGTGGGGCTGGCGTGGGCGAGGCCCTGGTCGAAGCGGGCGTCGGCGGCGATCTCGCGCAGTGCGGCGGAGGCGGCGCGTTCGGCCTCGGCCAGCACCGCGGGCAGCGCCTCGCGCGCGTCCCGCAGTCGGCCGACGGCCTGCCCGAACTCGGCTATTTCGGCGGCGAGTTCGGTGCCGAGCGCGGCGGTGACCGGCGGCTCGGCCAGCAGCCGGGCCGGGTCGCGCAGCTGGTGCACGGCCCGGCGCAGCGCGACCAGTTTCGGTCTGGCGCCGGGCTCGGGCTGTGCCCCGATCACCCGGTGGCAGCGCTCGGACAGCGCCGCCGCGTGTGCGGTCAGCTCGGCGGCGGCGCCGACCGCCGCCAGCAGGGCGTGCCGCAGCCGCGGGTCGACGAGCCCGTCGAGCACGGTGGTCGGCAGGCCCGCGACGCGGACGCCGAAGGTGGTGGCGAAGGCGGGGTCGCGGCTCATGGGAAGGGGTGGGGGTGCGGGTTGAGGTCGGCGTCGGTGAGCGGGCGCGGCGCGTGGCCGAGCCGGTGCGGCACCTCGTGCAGGCGGGGCAGCCCGGTGGTGCGCCGGTTGCGGTGGCCGAAGGTCATCGGCAGTGCGCCGGGGGCGATCACCTTGACGCACGCCAGGTCGGCGGCGCGGTGCAGCGGCGAGGTCTGGTCGACCACCACGACGTCCATGCCGCCCGCCAGCATCCGGTCGACGGCTTCGGTGAGGTCCTCGCGCAGGTCGGCGTGGGCCGGCCAGGGCCGGCGGCCGAGCCGGTCCCAGCCGATCGTGCGGTCGCCGTCGAGCAGGAAGGAGAAGCGGTCGAAGGCCTCCGGGGTTGCGGCGCACAGCGAGTGGTCGGTCATGACGCGGACCAGGTCGGGGTCGGCGGCCATCCGGCGGGCCCGTTCGGCCTCGGCGGGGTAGCGGCGCAGTTCCTGTTCCACGATGGGCGCGAGTTCGCCGAGGGCGCTGAGCACGGCGGCGACCGGGTCCAGCGCCGAGCCGCTGGTGCAGATGATCTGGGGCCGGGCCGGGTCGCCGGTGGCCTCCTGGGCGAGTACCCAGACGGCGGGGACGCCTTCGGTCATGGTGGTGTCGAAGGCCCGCACCCGGTACCCGCTGCGCCCGAGGCGTTCGGCGACCAGCCGGATGCGCGGGTCGGGGGCGCGGGCGAGGTCGACCTCGGGCACCGGCAGCCGGGCGTACCAGGTGAGCAGGAAGGCGTCGCGTTCGACGATCTCCAGGATGCCGTGCAGGACCGCCTCCTCCAGGCAGCCGCCGAGCGCGCAGCCGTTGGAGATCTCGAAGGTGAAGCCCCGATCCGCCGTGGCGCCGGGCTGCCACTCGGTCCGGTAGTAGGCGTAGCTCTCCGGCACCAGGACCGGCCGGTCGCGGCCGAAGGAGTGCGCCCACACCCAGGACACCGCCGTGTCCTCGGTGAAGGGCTGGTAGCGGCCGTCGGGGTCGGGGAAGCGTTCCGGGGGGAACAGGCCGAGCGAGCGCGGGTCGAGGGCGTGCTCGGCGAGTTCGGCGTAGCTGCCGTGTACGGCGGTCCGCCTGCCCCAGGGCCACTGGCCGCCGAGCCGTTCCAGGGCCTCGGCGACGGCGGTGGTCCGGCAGGAGGCGTAGTCGCGGCCGCGGCCCCACCCGGCTTCGCCGCGGTAGCCGTACTCCGTCAGGACCGCTTCGGCGAGCGGGAGGACGGCGTCGCGCATGCCGTTCGGCGGGGCGACGACGCCGGTCTCGGCGTCGACGTAGCGGGCGGTCAGTTCGGCCTCGGACAGGTCGCGGACGCGGGTGGCCCCGGCCCGGGGCTTGGGCCGCGGCTGCGGGGTGATCCGGGCCGCTTCGGCGGTGTCCGGCGGCAGTGTGCCGCAGACCCGGCACAGCGGGTCGGGCAGGAAGGTGTGCCGGGTCAGGGCCGCGGTCCGCAGGTCCAGGTACCAGCAGCGGTCCGGGGCGGCGCCGGTGTGCAGCAGGTCGGTCACCGCGTCGGCGGCGAAGGTGCTCAGCCACCGCGAGGGTTCGGCGGCGATCCGCCCGTCGGCGCGCAGGTCGGCGGTCCGGCGGTCGGCGCGGGGTGCGGCGGTGCGCCAGGTCTGCAGGCACCAGGCGCAGCCGGGTTCGCCCGGGCGGACCAGCGGGCCGATGACGGCCCGGTCGAGTTCGGTCCACACCGGCAGCCAGGGCTCGCCGCGGTCGTGGGCGGCCCGCCAGCCGTCGGTGTCCCAGCCGTCGCGGGCGACCACCAGCATGGCCGGCGGGCGCCGGGCGATGGCGGCGGCGAGCAGGCCGTCGCCCAGTACCGTCTCGCTCACCTCGGTGTCCCCCTCACCACGTCAGCCGGAACTCGGGGCGCTGCCCGGCCGGGTGCCCGGTGCCGAACTGCGCCATCAGCAGGCTGCGCCGCCGGCCCTGTAGGCCGAACCAGCCGTCCAGCAGGTGGGTGAGCACGTCGTTGTGGACCCGGCCGGCCACGTCGACGGAGGCGGCGGCCAGGCAGGCGCGGTGCAGGGCGGCTCCGGCGGCGGCCTGCTGGACGCGGTACCAGCGGGCGCCGAAGCGCTGTTCGGCGGCCTCGGCGTCGCCGACCGGCATTAGCCACAGGTTGGCGGTGCGTGCGCCCTGCTGGGTGAGTGCGGCCAGGGCGGCTTCGCGCAGCCGCTGGCGGGGGTCGCCCTCGCCGACCGGTTCCAGTTGGTGCGCGTCGGGGTGGTAGCGGTAGGCGCCGGAGGGGATGCCGGTCACGTCGGCGATGACGCAGTAGTACTCGACCAGGTTGGCCGGCAGGTCCCAGGCGGGCTGCTGCCCGTAGGCGGTGAGGATCGCGGCGAGGGTGGCGGCCGTCATGGGGTCGCCGTTGAAGCCGCGGATGGCGGCGTGCCGGGTGCGGGTGCCGGCCCGCAGGTCCGGGGCGGCCAGCGGCAGGCCGATCCGCTCGCCGTCCGCCGCGGGGGCGGCGGGCAGCGGTTCGGGGCCGGGGCGGCTCTGCGCGAGCACCGCGGCGTGGGCGCCGGACGCGCGCGGGAACGCGGCCAGCGAAGGGCCGCGGTCCGCGGGCGGCGTGGGCGGCAGCAGTTCGACGACGGCGTGCACCCCTTCCTCCCGGGGGTCCAGGCCGAGCAGTTCGGTGAGGTCGGCATCGGGGAAGCAGAGCCGGGCGGTGGCCTGCTGCCCGTCGGCGACCGCCAGGGCCTGCGCGACCTGGATGCCGGACTCCAGGCAGGCGAGGCGGTAGTACATCTCGCCGTACTTGGCGGCCAGCCGCCAGAACACGTTGGTCTGCAGCAGGACGGTGGCCGCGGGCCGGGACGCCGCCCAGCCGCGGTAGTCGCCCGCGCGCAGCTGCACCAGGTCGTGCCGGGCCGGGTCGTAGTAGTGGACGCCGGTGGGGACCTGGGAGTCGGGTCCGGCGAGCACGTACCACTCGGCGCTGTAGCGGGCGCCGCCGGAGGGCGTCGGGCGGCGGGTGACCAGCCACTGCAGCGGGTCGGCGTCCGGGATGGCCTCGAAGCCGTCGGTGAACGGCAGCAGGTCCAGCGGGGTCAGCCACTGCGAGCGGGTGATGCCGCCGAGGTCGGCGAGCAGCCGGCCGAGCCGGTGTCCGGACCGCTCCGGCGGCCAGGGCAGCGGATGGCGCGGCGCCCCGGGGTAGCTCTTGACCAGCCGGGGTGCGAACGCCTTCGGGTCGGCCACCTCGGTCGGGGTGTGCACGTCCTCCTGGTAGCGGGTGACCTGGTCATTCATCGGTCACACCGCACACAGGTCGAATGCGGTGCGGGTGAGCAGCAGCCGCAGGTGGGACTCCTGGGCCAGGCTGATGCCGAGCCGGTTGCACATCAGGTGTGCGCAGCGTTCCACGATCAGCTGCGGCACCAGGTGGTTGATGTGGTCCAGCACGTCGGCGGGGGCCTCGAAGGTCGGGTAGGCGTCCAGCCGGCCCAGCAGTTCCAGCTCGACCAGGGTGTCGTTGAGGTCCCGGGTGCTGGCCAGCCAGCCGTCGACGACCGATCCCTCGGGCAGTGCGACGCCGCGCGTCGACGCCCACACCGCTTCCAGGCCGGCCCGCAGCTGGGCCTTGTTGGCGTCGAAGTGCCGCTCGAA
Organism: Kitasatospora sp. NPDC048540; assembly: GCF_040651175.1. NCBI lineage: Bacteria > Bacillati > Actinomycetota > Actinomycetes > Kitasatosporales > Streptomycetaceae > Kitasatospora > Kitasatospora sp. NPDC048540. The sequence goes on along the minus strand of NZ_JBEZIR010000007.1, from coordinate 111,917 downwards.
GGCGGGCGAGCCCAGCAGCTGCGCGGCGCCGCCGCCGCTCTCCACCATGAACCTTGCCTGGTAGGCGAGTTCGGGCAGGATGCCGGTGAACAGGGTGCGGTTGGCGGCCAGCATGGCGAAGGCGTCCATGGCCCGCTGGCCGGGCTTGCGGCCGCGGGCGATCAGCTCCACCGCCAGGGCGCTGCCGGCCATCAGCTGCCGTTCGACCGCCTCCAGCGAACGGCCGGTGCCGAAGACCTCGGTCTCGGGCCGGTAGTCGATGAACGCCACCGAGTTGTCCGGGTGCAACTCCCGGTCGTAGTCGGTCATCTGCTCCAGCGCGGCGAGGCCCGGTGAGGAGTCGGCGTACTCCTCGGCGGTCATCGGGGTCGTCGAGGGCGCGGTCCGGAAGAACTCCGCGGCGCACTCCTCGATCGCGGCGCGGACCTGCGCGACCCGGTCCGGCCGGGTGAGCACGCGCAGCCGGACGTGCGGGCCGCCCTCCCAGTAGCGCAGGAAGAAGAAGCCGTCGGCCTGCCCGGCCAGGCGCAGCCGTTCGACCGCGGGCCGCAGGGCGCCGACGATCAGCGCGTCCTGGTCGCCGTGGTGGAAGAGGTGGGCGCTGACCCAGGTGCGTGCGGGCATGTCAGACATAGGTGACTCCGGGCTCGTTGAGTTCCACGATGTACTCGGCGACGCGCTCGCCGCGGATCCGGCCGGGGTCCGGCACCATCTCGCTGATCTGCACGATCGCATGCGGCTCGGCGAGCCGGCGTTCCAGTCCGAGCAGCAGCAGCATGCTCGCGAAATCCACGTAGTTGGGCTTGATGTCGTTGCCGGGCCCCTGGCCGGTGCCGCCCTGGGCCAGGGCGGCCGGGTCCAGGACGGTGACGAAGCACCGCTCGGGGATGCCGTGTTCGGCGAGCCAGCCGGCCATCCGCAGCAGCCAGGCCGCGTCGCTGGTGGCCTCGGTGCGCCGGGGCAGGCGGTCCGCGCGGGTCATCCACATGGCGCGCCGCAGCACCACCTTGCCGACCATCAGCCGGGGCAGGTGCCGTACGCCGTGGTCGGCGCGCGGGTCGGAGGTCATCCGCAGTTCGGTGTGCGGCCCGAACCAGGTGGTGGACTCGCCGAACGCCTCGATCATGAACCGTGCGGCGGGCGGCAGCAGCCGGTCGCCGAGGCCGGGGTGGACCGGGCGGATCGGGCGGCCGAGGCGCCGCGAGACCAGCTCGGGCAGGCCGTCCGCGCCGCGCCGCACGGACAGGTCGTTGACGGGCAGCAGGGCCTCGTCGGCGCGCAGGCTGCGCACGCCGGGGTAGTCGACGACCAGTCCGACCCCGGGTTTGCGGACGTTGACCGCGGACCTGGCGACCGCCTCGAACTCGGCGAAGAGCACCTGGTCGCGACCGGTGGCCGGCCCCGGCTCGGCCGGCTGGTCCTCGCGCAGGTCCAGCCCGTCCAGGATCTGCCGGACCCGGTTGCGGCCGCGGCCGAAGCCGCAGCTGACGGTGTTGACCACCAGTTCCTCGCCGTGCGCGGCGGCGGCGAGCTGGCAGTACACGGCGGCCGAGGTGGGGGTGCGCACCCAGGCCGGCCACTCCTTGGCCAGCGTGCGGACCTCCTCGGGGTCGACGCGGACCACGCCGTCCGGGTCGGGCGCCCGCTCGCCCAGCAGCCGTTTGACGGCGGAGCGCAGCCGGTACAGCTCGCCCAGCGCCTCGCTGCCGCGGTCCCGGCCGGCGGCGGCCGGGCCGGCCTGCTGCTCGGCCAGCGCGTCGCGGTAGAACACCATCAGCGGGACCTCGGTCCCGTCCGGGTAGCGGCGTTCGAGCAGCTCGCCGAGGGTCAGCTTGGCGGGCAGGTCCGGTCCGATCAGGCCGAGCAGGGTGCGCACCGCGTCCAGGTCGTCGAGCAGCGGCTGCCAGCGCTCGCGGTCGAGCACGGCGGCGGTGCCCGGGTGGACGGCGTTCTCGTAGAAGCTGTAGCGGGCGAACTCCTTCGCGAGTTTCGGGTTGTTCAGGTACGCGTGGTCGCCCGCCTCGCGCAGCGCGGTGTCCAGGCCGCGGATCACGGCGTCGCGGACGGCGACCCGGTCGCCGGGCGAGCCGATGGTCGGGTAGCTCGACAGTGCCTCCTGCAGCCCGTGCAGGGTCCAGTCCAGCCGTTCCAGGCCGGGCCGGCCGAGCCGGTGCAGCCAGGCCCGCAGGTCGGAGAGCGGGTCCGCGGTCTGGTCGGCGAGCGGCGGGACCGGCTCCAGCACGCCGAGGGTGACCAGCCGGCGCAGGAACACGTCGACCTGGCGGGCGTCGGCCGCCTGGGCCTGCAGCGCCGCGCGCAGCTCGTCGAGGGTGATCCGGCCGGCGGTCAGTTCCAGCACCCGGCGCAGGGTCGGGGTGAGCGCCAGGCTGTGCACGTGCTCGACCGGGCGGCGGCCGAGGAAGACCAGGACGTCCCCGGCGACGGTGGCGCTCGGGTTGATCCGCAGCCGGCAGCCGCCGCCGACGTCCGGGCGTTCGCCGACGGCGCGGGCGATGCGGTGCAGCGTCCCGATGCTGATCTCGGTGCCGGTCGCCGCGGCGGCCTGTCCCCGGGCCAGCCGCGCGGACAGGTCGACGGTGTCCGTGCCGTTGCCCCACGCGGCCAGGCCGCTGCTGGTGAAGGTGGAGTACGGGCTGGTCTTGGCGGCGGAACGGGCGAGGTACTGGGCGAGGCGCAGCACGGTCTGGCGCTGCGGCGCCCGCCCGGTGGCGAACCACTTGTGCAGGGCCAGGAACGCGTCCGGGTTGGCGTGCACCAGGCCGAGCTGGAAGGCGGGCAGGCGGGCCGCGTCGTGCAGCGCCCGGTAGCTGTCGGCCCAGTCCTGTTCGAGCTGGTCCGGGAGGGCGGCGAGGAGGCGGTCGCGTTCGGCCAGCAGCGCCGTCCAGGTGCGCAGGGGGGCGGCCAGTTCGGCGGGCAGTTCGGCGAGCCGGTCGGGGTCGAGGCGGCGGCCGCGGTGCACGGCCCGGCGGATCGCGACCAGTGCGGCCTTCGTCTCGCCGCCGCCCGCGGCGCCGACCGCCGCGTGCAGCAGCTGCGACAGGTCGCCGGTGGCGCCGGCGATCTCGGCCCGCAGCCGGACCAGCTCACCTGCGGTGGTCCAGCTCCGGGCGCAGCGCAGTCCGTCCAGCACCTCGACCGGGCTGCCGGCGAGGCGGACCACGGCGGCCGGGCCGGTCCCGTACCGCGCCGGGGGGACGGGGGTCTGTTCCAGGGTGTCCATCAGTGGTCCACCGCCTCGGGCTCGACGGGTACGATCACGCGGCCGCCCGGCCCGGTCCTGGCCAGCAGGATCTGGAAGACCGGGGTGTGGCGTTGTTCGGTGAGGCCGAGGGCCGTGCGGACCCCTTCGGCGTGGTAGGCGTTGACGATCCGTCCGGACAGGCCCTGCGCGGCGGCGGCGACGCAGATCCGGTGCGCGAGCAGCCCGGCCTCCTGGTTGATCACCCGGTAGCCGCGGTCGCCGAAGGTGTCGAAGGCCCAGTCGCGGTCGCCGACCAGGTGGACGACGGCGGTCATGTGCCGGAAGACCGGTCCGGGGATGGTGACCCGTTCGATCGCGGCGAGGGCGTCCGTTCCCTGTGCTTCGTCCGCGGTGCGGACCGGGTGCAGGGCGCCGGTGGCGTGGTCGAGCCGGTAGGCGCCCGCCGGGATCCCGGTGAGGTCGCCGACCGTCAGGTAGATCTCCAGCGGGACCGGCGCTCCGGCGGGGACGGCGTCGCTGACGACCCCGTTGCGGATCTCGGCGAGCCGCGCCCACAGCTCGTTCCCGTCGACCCGGGCCGGGACCGGCCGGAAGATGCCGGGTCCGGAGTCGCGGGAGCGCAGTACGGCGGCCAGCGGCAGTTCCGGGGCGGCGAGCGGGGGCCGGGGCAGCGGCGGGGCCGCGGACGGGGCGGGCGGCGCCGGTTCGGCGGTGGCGAAGGCCGTGGTGTCGGTGCGCAGGGAGGCGCGGTTGACCTCGGTCAGCGTCGGGCAGGCCTGGGCGACCTTCAGTCCGCCGGGCAGCACGGTCGGTGCGATCGGGTCGAGGCCCGCGGTCAGCTCCGCGGCCGTCGCACCGACCCGGACGCGTCCGGGACCGGCTGCGCCGAGGTGCAGCGGCAGGACCAGCAGGGCCGGTTCCTCGTCGGGGTCGAGGCCGAGCAGCCGGTGCACCGGCTCGTCCAGGAACTGGTGGTGCACGTGCACCGTGAGGCCCATCGACCGTGCCACCAGGTCGAGGTTGCCGGTCAGCAGCCCGGCCTCCTGGGTGCACAGCCGGTAGGCGTAGTCCCGGTAGATGTACGCGGTCTTGGCGAACAGGCCGGAGAGCACGAACACGGCCTCGGGCGGCGCGTCCCCGGTGCCGGTCCCGGTCGCGGTCCCGGTCGTGCGGAGCAGCAGTTCCCGGTGGTCACCCTCGCGCAGCAGCACCAGCGCGTGGTGCGGGGCGTCGTAGTGGTACACGCCGTCGGGCAGGCAGACGTACAGCTGGACGCCGAACAGGCAGCGCGCGGAGGCGACCATCCGGTGGTAGGGCCAGGTGCCGTTGGTGTCGAACTCCTGGCGGGAGATGCCGTATCCGTAGCGCAGCAGGGTGGACAGCGCCGTCCCGTCGAAGGTGTCGACCGGGATCGGCTCGCGCGGCGTGCGGACGGTCAGCGGGCGGCGCGGCCGGCCCCGGTAGATCTTGAACTTCAGTGGCTCGTCCGGGTTCCCGTACTCGGACTGCCGGGTCTCCATCGCCTCGGCCAGGTCCTCCAGGGTGACCCGGAAGAACTCGCGGCCGACGCCGCTCCCCCGGTGGCCCTGCTGCGGCCCGCTCACGGGAAGGGGTGCGGATGCGGGTTGCGCACCTCGGCCAGCCGGGGCAGGCCGGTCACCCGCCGGGCGGTGTGTCCGAAGGTCATCGGCACCGAGCCCGGTGCTATCACCTTGACGCATGTGAAGCCTCCCGAGGCCTGTTCCGTGGAGGTGGTGTCGACGGCGACGACGTCCATGCCGGCCGCGGCGAAGCGGCGGACGGCCTCGTCGAGGTCCGCGCCGATGTCGGTGTGGCGCGGCCAGGGCCGGCGTTCGAGGCCCTGCTGCCAGGTCGAGGTCTCCGGCGCGTCGAGCAGGAAGGAGTAGCGGTCGAAGCTGTCCGGGTCGGCCGCGCACAGCAGGTGGTCGGCCATCGACTCGACCTCGTCCGGGTGGCCGGCCAGGTGCCGGGCCCGCTCGCGCCAGCCGGGGTCGAGGGCCAGCAGGGTCACGTACTCGACGGTCTGGCTGAGTTCGTGCAGCGCGGCGAGGACGGCCTCGGCCGCGCGCAGTCCGCTGCCGCCGGTCGACACGGCCCGGGGCCGCTGCGTGCCGGTGACGTCCTCGGCGAGGGTCCAGAACGACGGGATGCCGTGCTCACGGGTGCTGTCGAAGACGTGCACCCGGTAGCCCTGCCGCTCGATGCGCTCGGCGACCAGCGGGATCCGCCGGTCGGGCACGGTGGCCAGGTCGATCTCGGGCAGCGGGGTGCGCCCGTACCAGGCCATCAGGAACGCGTCGCGCTCGGCGACTTCGAGCACGCCGTGCAGCACCGCCTCCTCGTAGCAGCCCCCGAGCGCGCAGCCGCTGGAGATCTCGCAGGCGAACGACGGCTCGCCGCCGGCCGACCGCGGCAGCCGGTAGTAGACGAAGCTCTCCGGCACCAGCACCGGCCGGCCCTCGCCGAAGGACCAGCCCCACACCCAGTTCGTCTCCGCGTCCTCGGTGAACTCCCGGTAGTGGAAGCCCGGGGTGCGGAACCGGTCGGCGGGGTACAGGCCGAGGGTGCGCGGGTCGATCGCGTCGGCGGCCACCTGCGCGTACCCGGCCCGGACGGCGGTGCGCTTGCCCGGCCGGTACGCGGCGAGCCGTTCCAGCGACTCCGCCACCGCGACGGCCCGCGCGGAGCCGAAGTCGCGGGTGCGTCCGTAGCCGGAGGCCTCGGTGGAGACTCCGGGCACCGCGAGTACCGCCTCGGTGAACGGGAACGCGTGCTGCGTGTACGAGGCCACCGAGGGGATCAGGCCGCTCTGCGGGTCCACGTAGAGCTCGTCGAGCCCGGCGTGGTCCAGCAGGCGGACCCGGCTGGACTCCGGCGACAGCTTGGGCCGCTGCTCGCGGACGATCCGCGCACCGTCCGCGGTGTCGGCGACGACGGTCGAACAGGCCGGACAGTGCGGGTCGGTGAGGTACGTGTGCCGGGCCAGCGCCAGCGTGGCGGTGTCGACGGTCCGGAAGCTCCCGGTGCGCGGTTCGGCCGAGGCCAGTGCGGCGACGGTGTCGGCGAGGAAGCTCGGCGGTTCCCGGTCCTTCGGCACCTCGGCGGCCAGTTCGGCGGCGCGTTCCGGGGTGGCCGCCGCGGTGCGCCGGGTGTGCAGGCACCGCGGGCAGCCCGGCGGCCACGGTCCGACGACCACCTGGTGGGGCTCGTACCGCACCGGGGGAAGGTCAGTCATGGACGACCACGGCCTGTGCCACGAACGGACACAGCCGGGCAACGACGGGGTCGTGGTCGAGCGGCACCGCGACGACCCGGCCGCCCTCGCGCGTCAGCCGCGCCACCAGCTCCTCCAGCGCCACCGGCCCCGGGAGCGCCGCGGTCGGTCCGCCGCGCAGCGTCGCGGGCAGCTCGGGCACCGGCGCGGGCGCGTACGCGGGCTGGTCGGTGGCCTGGGCCTGGTAGGCGAGCAGGACCTGCTCCAGGCCGCGCTCCAGCGCGGGGGCGGGTGCCAGGTCGCTGACGTAGGCGACGGTCGCCTTCGGGCCGGTGAACGCGAAGGTGGGCAGTCCGATCAGCGCGGACAGGTCGTGGACCTCGACCGGCTGCTCGACGATCTCCAGCAGCTTCCGGTAGCGCGCCGCCCGCGGGGTCAGCTCCACGGCCGCCAGGTCCAGCCGGGGCAGCGGCCCGGTCGCTGCGGACAGCGCCGCGCCGACGGTCCCGTTGGCCGCCGCGACCACCGCCGCACGCACCGCCGCCGGCCAGTCGTCGCCGGAGGCGGCGGCCGGTGCGGGGAAGACCGCCGCGGCGTCGACCGCGACGGGCTCACCGGTCAGCACGTCCACGCCGTGCAGGCGCTCGCCGGAGCGTTCGTCGTGCATGACGGCCGCGTAGCGCTCGAAGGCGCGGCGCACCGCCCGCTGGCGTGACTCGACGACGTTCTCGCCGCAGCCGAACACCGGGAACGGGCCGCCGGCCAGGCCGACCGGGTCGGAGACCAGGACCTCGCTGACGAACAGCGGCAGTTGCTCGTGGTCGCGCTCGGTGATCTCCGCGAAGACGCCGGTCCGCGGGTCGACGCAGTCCACGGCGCGCCGGCCGAGCTCCTCGTCGTCCACCGGCGCGGCGGCGGCCAGCGCGGCGAGGCGGGCCGGGTCGTCGGCGCGGGCGGGCCGCGCGAGCGGGTGCGGCAGGAAGGCGTGGGTCGCCGTCTCGAGCGTCTCCAGGTCGAACCGGACCACCTGGTCGGCGTCGCCGGGGCGCTGCTCCGTCCCGGCCCCCGCGCCCTGGCCGATGCCGGTGAGGTGGCGGAACGCCGCGAAGCAGAGCTGATTGGCGACCAGGGCGACGGTGGGGCCGCGCAGGAACTCGCTCGGCGCGATGTCGGGGTGGTCGCGCAGGTCGGCGCCGTCGAGCTCCGGCGTCAGGGCGCGCAGCCGCCGCCAGGCGGACTCCCAGGCGGTGGCGTCGCCGTCCGCGCCGGTCACCGGGCCGATCCAGGCCTCGTCACCGACCGCGACCACCTGGGCGAACGCGGCGCCCGCGGCCTTCGCGGCGTGCGGCAGGGCCAGCGCGCGCCCGATCATGGGACGGTCAGCGACGTGCAGCACCATGGCGGCGCCGGCGGCGAGCCGGTCGAGGTGGCCGCTCGCGGTCGCATCGAGGTCCAGGTAGTCGAGCTGCTGCTCGGGGTCCTGCTCCCGTGCCGCGGCGAGGTGTTCGGCGACCCGCTCGCGGTCGAACGGCGACTCGCCGAACGGTGCCGGCGCGCAGGCCCGCACACCGGAGCGCAGCTCGGAGTTGACCAGGGCCTGCAGCAGCGGGCCGGCGCCGGTCAGCACGAGCGCGCTGTCGCGGTAGGACTGGAAGCGCAGTTCCGGCGAGTCGACGAAGTACTCGATGAAGGCGATGTTCGCCGCGTAGGTGGTGGCCAGTTCGGCGGGCAGCGTGTGCGGGCGGTCGTCCAGGACGTTCTTGACGTAGCCCTTGCCGAGCAGCAGCATCGTCAGCTTGGCCAGCGAGGCCCGGCTGGACTCCGGCACGGCGGCGCACAGTTCGCCGAGGGTCCTGGTGCCGTCCAGCATCGGGGCGATCCGCTGGATCCACTCGTAGGTCGACGCGCCCTTGAGCATCGACCCGCCGAGGTTGCTGCGGATGTAGGCTCCTTCGGGCACCCGCATGACGTAGACGTCCCCGCGCAGCCGCGGCCGGATCCGCTCCAGATTGACTTCCATGACCACCGCTTCTTCACGCATGACTGATGACGGGCCAGGAGGAGGACCGAGAGCCACCCGGTCCCCTAACACGCACCGGCTAGAGCACAGGTGCCGCAAGGATCAGCACCCGGATCAGGTGCAGGAGCAGCACGGGCAGCAGCAGCAGCAGCTGCTGGCGCCGCCCGAGGCGGACAGCTCGGTCAGGCCGTAGCCGGCCGTCACCGAAGCGGGCACAACCTCACCCAGGTCCACGAGCTCGAAGGCGCCGTCATCCAGCACCAGGTCGTCGAAACCCTCCATGTCTTCACACCCCCAATCCCTTTCAAGGTCCGGTATGTGACGGAGCACCGGCACCGATCAGGTGCAGGAGCAGCACGGGCAGCAGCAGCAGCAGCTGCTGGCGCCGCCCGAGGCGGACAGCTCGGTCAGGCCGTAGCCGGCCGTCACCGAAGCGGGCACAACCTCACCCAGGTCCACGAGCTCGAAGGCGCCGTCATCCAGCACCAGGTCGTCGAAACCCTCCATGTCTTTACACCTCCATTCCCTTTCCGGGTGACAGAATTTGTCACAGTGATTTCACTACGGGCAGCACCTTGTCGCAGAAGAGCTGCAAGGTCTGCCCAGCCTCGGCGAGCGGCATCGCTCCGAAATCGATCTGCCAGAGGATCTGGTCGACGCCGCCGATGTGGTCGTTGAAGGCGCGGATCCGGTCGACGACCGTGGCCGGTGATCCGACGATCGCGCCGCCTTCGGTGAAAAGCTTCTCGGGCTTGAGGCCGCGCAGCATCCAGCCGAATCCGGAATAGCCGCGGTAGGCCGAGGACTCCCGGCGGTCCCACGCGCTGACGGCCTCCGCCCACACGTCCAGGTAGCGGCGCAGGTAGGTCTCGGCGATCTCCTCGGCGTGCGCGTCGGTGTCGGCGACCACCAGCGGCAGGCTGGCCGCGACCCGCGGACGCAGCCCCGAGCCGCCGTGCGCGGCGGCGAACGCGTCGCGGTAGAGGGTCAGATGGTCGCGGAACTCGTGCGGGGAGATCATCGGCGTGATCAGCAGCCCGTGGCCCTCGGCGCCCAGCCAGGAGAAGCTCTCCGGGGTGCGCACCGCGGCGCCCCAGATCGGCGGGTGCGGCTGCTGGGTGGGCCGCGGCAGGCCGGTGACGTCGCGGTAGGCGAAGAACGGGGTGGACTCGGTGACCTTCTCCTCGGTCCAGATCCGCCGCACCGCCCGGATGGTCTCGCGGAACCGGTCGACGCTCTCGTCCATGTCCACGCCCAGCGTGTCGAACTCGTCGGGCAGGTAGGCGCGGGCGAAGCCGACGTCGAGGCGGCCGCCGCTGATCGCGTCCACCTGCGCGGCCTCCGCGGCCAGCTGGACCGGGTGGTGGAAGACCGGCAGCACGCAGCCGGTGATCAGCCGGACCGTGCTGGTGCGGGCGGCCACCGCGGACAGGAAGCCGAGCGGGCTCGGGCAGTAGCCGCCGTAGTGGTGGAGGTAGTGCTCGGTCATCTTGATCGAGTCCAGGCCGCCCAGCTCCGCCCGGACCGACAGCTCCAGCGCGTCGCTGAAATAGGTGTGCGGGAGTTTCGTCTCCGGCGTGCAGTCAGGAAGAAAGGAAAGCCCGAAGCGCACCGATACCACTCCCCTTACAACCGGATATCCCAGGAATTCTCCGAATCGACGCCCGCGCTATTCACGGCCCCCGTCCGGGGCCGGTGAAGGACCGGCTGATTCGCGGCTGACGCTACATCGGGCCACCAGGCGCGTCAATATCCTTCGCAGCCGCGGACCGCCGCCGAAAAGACGTCAGGTCAGCGCCGGTATCCCCGGGAATACTTACGATACAAAGCGCGCGTTATTGACGACGCCGGTCGGCACTGCGACCGTGTGTATCCGCTGCCGGCCCATGGGCGGGGGCTCCGGCGTGGGGAATGTGCGGGCCGGCGCCACCACGGCGGCCGAAGACGCCATCCGTCCGGCGGACCCCGGTGCGGGATGCCACGGCGGAATGTCCACCCAACCGACTCGGTACGGATGTGTAGCCATGACCTCCACGATGGACCCGGTCCACGTCACCGTCCCCGACACCGCTCCCTTCGGGCAGTCGACTCCGCCGGCCGCCGGGCCGGCCGGGCGCAAGCCGGTGCACCTGGTCGAGTTCACCGCGATGCACGGCGTCCGCTACAGCGTCACCCTCGGCTACCTGAAGGCGACCTCGGTCGCCGACCCGGTCCTCGACGCGAGCTGCGACTTCCACATCAGCGTGCGCGAGCAGAGCGGCGGCGAGCAGGCCATGAAGGAGCTGCTCGAGTCCTGGGACGAGCCGTTCGTCGTCGCGCTGACCGTCTTCTTCTGGAACCGCGCCCAGTCCATGGAGCTGGCCCGCCGGGTGAAGGAGCGCTGGCCCGCCTGCCGGGTGGTGCTCGGCGGCAACGACGTCAGCTACCAGCAGGACCCGGTGTTCGCCGAGGCACCCTGGGTGGACGTCCTGGTGCACGGCGAGGGCGAGTTGCGCTTCCGCGACCTGCTGCACTGCTTCCTCGACGGCGGCGACCTCGCCACCATCCCCGGCATCAGCTACTGGTCCGAGGGAGCGGTCGTCACCAACGCGGACGCGGACCGGATCACCGACCTGGAGCAGATCGTCTCGCCGATCCTCACCCCGGTCTACTCGGACGAGGAGATCACCGGCTCCTCGATGATCGTGTACGAGACCAACCGCGGCTGCCCCTACAAGTGCGCGTTCTGCTACTGGGGCGGCGCCACCAACTCCAAGGTCCGCCAGTTCGAACTGGACCGGATCTTCGCCGAACTGGACCGGCTGATCCGGCTGATGCCCACCGACGCGACGCTGTTCATCGCGGACGCCAACTTCGGCATCATCGCCCGCGACCGGGAGATCGCCGAGCACATCGTCGAACTCAGCCGGCGCTACGACAAGCGGCTGATCATCAGCACCAACTGGGCGAAGAACGGCAACGACCGGATCGTGGAGATCGCCTCCATGCTCCACTCCGCCGAACTGACCGGCGCCATCACGCTCTCCGCGCAGTCCTTCGACGCCAACGTCCTGAAGATCGCCAACCGCGCCAACATCCGCACCGACCACTACCGCCGGCTGCTCTCCCGCTTCCGCGCCCTCGACGTCCCCACCTACACCGACCTGATCTGGGGCCTGCCCGGCGAGACCTACGCCACCTACCTCGACGGAATCGAGGAAGTGCTGACCGCGGGCGGCTCCCCGGTGATCTACCCGCTGCTGCTGCTCAACAACACCGAGTACTCCCGGGAGTCCTTCAAGGACAAGCACCAGCTGACCACCCGCTGGATGCCCGGCGACATCACCAACCCGGAACTGGTCGCCGACGTGGTGGTCGGGCACGAGTGCATGACCACCGAGGAGTGGGTGCACGGCATGCGGTTCCGCGTCGCCATGACGCTGTTCCAGAAGATCCTGCTGCGCTGCGCGCTGCGCGTCCTGCACGAGACGACCGGCGTCCGGATGGTCGAACTGTGCGCGCAGCTGTGGACGTTCCTGACCGAGGACTGCGCCGACCCGTTCCTGCGCGCAGTCGCCCGCAACATCGAGGTGGGCTACCGGGAGCCCGCCGATGTGGACATGGAGCTGCTGAGGACCGTGATCGGAGACCAGGTCGTGGTGCCCGAGGAGGTGCACTTCCAGGCGCTGCTGTGCCGCGCCGTCTCCACCGAGCAGGCTTCCGCGAAGCTGCTCGGCGCGGCCACGGACTGGCTGTGCGAGCGACTGGCCGCCGACGGGCACCGGATCGACCGGGTGCTGGTCGACGGCGCGCTGACGGTCGACCTCGCGGCGACCACGATCCTGCGCGCCAGCCTGCGCGGCGAGCTCAAGGAGGCGGAGTTCGCCGTCCCGCGCCGCGGCTGGGACCTGCTCGTCGAGGCCGGCGACGTCCCCTCCAGCCTCGACGCGAGCGGTCAGGGAAGCACCGTCCGCGGCACGGTCTGGGCACCCCCGCGCTGGGTCCACTACCCGATCAGCGTCTACGCCCTCTCCATCTGGCACGGCACGGGGCGGCCCCTGCACGACCTGCAGTACGCCCTGCCCACCGGGGCGCCGGGCCACGGCTGAGCGGCCGGGAGGGAGCGCGGCTCCGTCCCGGCTCGCGTCACGAACCCGGCGGCGGCGGGACGGCGTCGTCGGGCAGGCCGTCCACCACCACCGCGACGGCCGCGGCCGCGCCGTCCGCCTCCTGTACCCGGCCGTCGGCGAACGTCACCTCGAAGCGGCCGTTGCCGAGCGGCCTGGTCCTCGGGAGGTCGCGGCAGATGGGCGGCTCGGCGCGGCGCCTGAAGGTCAGCCAGTACATCGACTTGCCGGGCGACAGCGCCCGCAGGCGCGGCTGCTCGAAGGCGGCCTCGACGAGGGCCCGCCAGTCGGGCTCCCGCCGGCGTTCGGCGTAGGCCTCGGCGACCTGGTGCATCATCTTCCACCGGGCCGGCACGGCCTCGCCGCGCTCGTGGGCCTCGGCCAGCTCCCAGGTCCTCAGGAAGGACCACTGCTCGACGAGGTCGCGCACCCTGGATCCCCGGTGCCAGGAACGCATCGCCCCGACGGCCTCGGACAGGTCCTGCGTGCTGCCCGAGGCCATCCGGATGCCGTGGGCCCAGCAGTCGACGATGAGGCTGCGCACGCCACAGGCCATCAGGACATGCGCCGAGCGGCCGTCGGCTTCCACCTTCGCGGCCACATGGCGCCAGCCCGGTGAGGACGTCAGCTCGACCGCGAGCCCACCGCCCGCACGGTCGGCCACCGCCTGGAGCGCGTTCTGCAGCGAGCCCGCCCCCACCACGTCGGGATAGAGGGTGGCGTACCCGTACAGGGGATGGGCGGCATCGGTCGGCGCCGCATCCGGAAGCGGCCCGTACTCGTGGAGGGGATCGGCGACTCGGGCCGCTGTCACATCTCGAAGCTCCTCGGACATACGGTCGAGTCTGCCAGGGCGGCCCGGCGCACGGTCACCTGTGGGACAGGCCTCGGGGCGAGATCCCCCGCGCCCGTGGTGGCCGGCCCGGCGGCCCGGGCGCCGCCTACAGCCAGCCGCGGGTCAGTGCCGTCCGGGCCGCCTCGGTGCGGTTGCGGGCGCCGAGTTTGGCCATCGCGCTGGACAGGTAGTTGCGGACGGTGCCCTCGGCGAGGAAGAGCCGGGCCGCGATCTCGACGTTGCTGGCGCCGTCCGCGACCGCGCGCAGCAGTTCGCGCTCCCGCTCGGTCAGCGGGTCGGCCGCGTCCCAGGCGGCCACCGCCAGCTCAGGGGCGACCACGCGTTCGCCCGCGTGGACCCGGCGCAGGGCGCCCGCCAGTTCGCCGATCGGCGCGTCCTTGAGGACGTAGCCGGCCACCCCGGCGTCGACCGCGCGCCGCAGGTAGCCGCTGCGGGCGAAGGTGGTCACGATCAGCACCCGGGTGGGGTCGCCGAGGGTGTTCAGCTCCGCGGCGAGCTCCAGGCCGGTGCGGCCGGGCATCTCGATGTCGGTCACCAGCACGTCCGGACGGTGTGCGCGGACCGCGGCCAGCGCGTCGTCGCCGTTGGTGGCGGTCGCCACCACGGTGATGTCCGGCTGCAGGTCGAGCAGCGCCGCGAACGCGCCCAGCACCATGCTCTGGTCCTCGGCCAGCACCACCCGGATCACCGGGCCGCCGCCTGACGCGGCACCGTGATGGTCAGCGTGGTGCCGGCCGAGCCGGTGCGCTGCACCGCGCCGCCGAGCTTGGCGATCCGCTCCCGTACCCCGGTCAGCCCGGTGCCTTCCGGGGCCGTGCCGCCGATCCCGTCGTCCGCGATCACCAGGCGCACCCTTTCCTCGTCCACGTCCAGTCCCAGCCCGATCCGGCAGGTGGAGGCCCGGGCGTGCCGGGCCACGTTGGTGACGGCCTCCCGCAGCACCAGCCCGAGTTCGTGCTCGGCGGCCGCGACCAGGATCAGCCCGTCGTCGTAGTCGACCCGCAGCCGGACGCCGGTCCCCGCGAGCGCCCGGCGGGCCGCCTCCAGTTCGGCGCGGATGCTGGTCTGCCGCCAGCCGGTGACGGTGCTGCGCACCGCGGCCAGCGCCTCCCGGGCGTTGCGTTCGATCTCCTCCGCCTCCGCGCGCGCCCGCTGCGGGTCGGCCAGGACCAGTTCCTTGGTCAGCTGGGCGCGCATCACGACGGCGGTCAGCGAGTGCCCGAGCAGGTCGTGCAGGTCCCGGGCGATCCGTTCGCGTTCGGCGAGCGTCGCCAGCAGCTCGACCTGCGCGGTGCGCAGCCGCTGGTTCTCCAACTCCTGCTGCCGGTCGCGCTGTTTGAGCTCCAGCAGCCCGATCACCCAGATCAGCACCGACGCCGACACGAAGCCCCACAGCCGGTACGGCATCGGCACCCAGGAGACCAGCGCGGCAAGGGTGTTCAGCACCGTCAGCCCGGTGAACCACAGCCGCGCGTCGCGCCACGGCAGGGTGTCGCCCGCGACGGCCGCCGCGTAGACGAACACCAGGCTCGCGTTGGTGTTGAACGGTGTGGCCAGCGCGCCGACCACCGTCATCGGCACGATCGCCGTCCAGACGTGCCCGGCGGCCGGGCCGCGCAGCAGCTTCGCCCCGTACAGCGCGATCGTCGCCACGCACACCCCGCCGGCCAGCGGCCACTCCCACCACGACCCCTCGGGGGCGAAGTAGGGCTGCACCAGCACGAAGAGCAGGTAGCCCAGGTACACCCACTCCCAGGTCCGCAGCCTGGCGGCGACGGACCCGGGAGCGGGTTCCTGACGGGTACTCACCTCATGGTCGGTACTCATATCCGGGCATGACGATAGGCCATCACGGCCACCCCCGCCGCTCCCAGCGTGGTCAGCAACAGGGCGAGGACGTGGAGCAGGACCGGGCCGTGGCCAAGTTGCGAGAGCCCGAGCTGCGCGAGGTGGTAGGTGGGCAGGAACTTGGCAATCTGCCGCATCACATGGGGCAGGAACTGGATCGGGATCCACAGGCCGGAGAGCACCGCGAGCGGGAAGAGCAGCGCGTTGAGCAGCGCGATCGTCGCGTTGGTACGGAAGCGCAGCCCGACCGCGACGCTGATCAGCGTGAACGGGACGGTGCCCAGCAGCAGCACCAGCGCGACCCGCAGCATCGCCCACACCGAGGCGTGCAGGGTGCCGAACGCGGCGGCCGCCACCCCCATCAGCAGCAGCACGCCGACCCCGTACAGCAGTGCGGCCATCGCCTTCGCGCCGAGGCTGATGCCGATCGGCACCGCGGAGACCCGTTTCATCCGCAGCCAGCCCAGGTCGCGGTCCTGGGCGACGCCGATGCCCGGTTGCAGCGCGGCCACGGTGATCACGCCGTAGGTGCCGAAGGTGGCGACCATGGCGGTGCCGGCCGAGATCCCCTGGGTGGTGTCGTGCCCGTAGAGCAGGTTGAACAGGACGAAGAAGCCGACCGGCATCAGGATGCTGAAGAACAGGGAGGTGGGTTCCCGGACGATCGCGCGCAGCTCGTCGCGCAGCTCGACGCCGAACACCCGTACCGTCAGCCCGGCGTTCACCCGGTCACCTCCGCCGCCCGCTGCGAACCGTCCCTGCCGTACCCGCCGTCCGTGCCGGTGGCATCCGTGCCTTCGTCCGCGCGGTCCGTCAGCGCGAGCACCGCCTCCTCCAGTCCGGCGTCCTGGACCCGCAGGTCGGACAGGTGCGGGTCGCGGTCGAGCAGGACGCGCAGCAGGTCCTCGGGTGAGCGGGTCTGGATGCGCGACAGCTCGTGCTCAGGGGTCACGGACAGTACTCCTGGTAGTTGCTCCAGTTCGGACCGGTCGAGGCCGGTCCGGACGGTGACGGTGCGGTCCGGCAGCCGCGTGACCAGTTCGTCGGGCGGTGCGTCCGCCAGGACCCGGCCGCGGTCGAGCACCACCACGCGGTCGGCGACCGCGGCGGACTCCTCGATCAGGTGGGTGGTGACCAGGACCGCGGTGCCCTGTTCCCGGCGCCGGGCCAGGATCTGCCAGAAGTGCCGGCGGGCCACGGTGTCCAGACCGACCGTCGGTTCGTCGAGCACCAGCAGGGCCGGTTCGGTGACCAGCGCCATCGCCAGCTGTACGCGCTGCTTCTGGCCGCCGGAGAGCTTGGCGACCCGCCTGCGCCGCAGGTCGGTCAGGCCGAGCTCGTCCAGGACCGGGCCGGCCGCGGCCGCGCGCAGTCCGCCGCGTACGGCGGCGCCGGTGACCAGCTCGTGGACGGTGAGGGTGTTCGGGAAGCCGAGGGTCTGCTGTGCCACGCCGAGGCGTCGGCGGGTCGCCGCGCGGCGCGGGTCGCTGCCCAGGATGCGGACCGTGCCCTGCTGCGGGGTCAGCAGCCCGACGGCGAGCGTGACCAGGGTCGACTTGCCTGCTCCGTTCGGCCCGAGGAGGGCGACGCACTCCCCCGGGTCCACTCCGAGGTCCACGCCGTCCAGTGCGACGGTCTCCCCGTAGCGGTACCGGAGTCCTTCGGCGGTCAGTACTGCCGCTGTCGTTCCCATGCCCACCATGCTCCCCTTCCGGCCGCGGGAGGAGGTAGTGATGGCCCGTCACCGGCCGGTGATGACAAATGTCAACGATGCGGGGCCGGCCGTCCGCGGGAGGGTGCGTTCCGGTACGGCTGGGTACGTCCTGTCGGGAGTGCTGCGCCCGCCCGCTCCGGTGATACATATTTTGTTCATATTCATGTATTTATGATCCGGTCTGTCGGATACTGCGTCTCACCCGACCACGTCAGGCAGCCAAGGGCAGACCGTGCCAGCGGGGGCGGCGTGGGGGGCGCTGGACTGGGGGTGCGGCATGCACGACGAAGACGTACGATTCGCGGTTCTGGGCCCGGTACGGGCCTGGCGGGGGGACACCGAGCTGGACCTCGGACAGCCCCAACAACGGGCCGTCCTGGCCGCACTGCTGCTGCGCAAGGGCGCCCACGTCACCTTGGACGGCCTGGTCGACGACGTCTGGGGGGAGACCGCCCCCGCGACCTCCACCCGGCTGGTGCGCACCTACATCTACCGGCTCCGGCTGGTCCTGGGCCGCGCCGGGAGCGGCCACATCAGGTCCGTCGGCGGCGGGTACGTCCTGGAGGCCGGACCCCGGCGCTGCGACCTGACCCGCTTCGGCCACCTGCTCTCCCAGGGACGCGCCGCACGCACCGGCGGCAACCCGGCCCGAGCGGTCGGCCAGTACGCCGAGGGCCTGGCCCTGTGGACCGGGACCGCGCTCGCGGGCGTCCCCGGCCCCTACGCCGACGCCCAGCGCACCAGGCTGAACGAGCTGCGGCTGAGCGCCCAGGAGGAACGCCTCGCCTGCGCCGTGGCCCTCGGCCGGTACGACCACGCCGCCGCCGAACTCGCCGCACTCGTCACCGAACACCCGCTGCGCGAGCAACTGCGCGAACTCCAGATGCACGCGCTCTACGGCGCGGGCAGACGGGCCGAGGCGCTCAGCGTGCTGCGCGAGACCGAACGGCTGCTGCGGGCCGAGCTCGGCGTCGACCCAGGCCCCGGACTGCACGCCATGCACCGGCGCATCCTGAACGCGGACCCCTCCCTGCTGCCACCCGTACCAGCGGCGCCCGGCGCCGCCGCCCCGCTGCCCGCACCCGCCCGGCCGCCGGCCGCACCCGCACAGGCCGGCGCCGCCGCCAGGCCGATGCCCGTACCCGCCCAACTACCCCACGACCTGGTGCACTTCACCGGGCGCGCCGGACAGCTCGACGAACTGAGCACCCTGGCCGGACAGGCGGGCCGCTCGATGGTGGTCGCCGCGATCGGCGGCACCGCGGGGATCGGCAAGACCGCCCTGGTCGTGCACTGGGCCCACCGGGCGGCCGGGAACTTCCCCGACGGCCAGCTCTACGTCAACCTGCGCGGCTTCGACCCGACCGGCACCCCCGTGCCCGCCGGGACCGCGATCCGCGGGTTCCTCGACGCACTCGGGGTACCGGCCGCGCAGATCCCGGCCGACCACGAGGCGCAGACCGGGCTCTACCGCAGCCTGATGGCCGGCCGGCGGATGCTGGTGGTGCTCGACAACGCCTGCGACCCGGAGCAGGTCCGCCCGCTGCTGCCCGGCTCGGCCGGTTCCATGGTCCTGGTCACCAGCCGCAGCCAGCTCGCCGGCCTGGTCGCCCGCGACGGCGCCCACAGCCTCACCCTGGACCTGCTCACCCCGCAGGAGGCCCGCGACCTGCTCGCCCGCCGACTGGGCGCGCGGCGGGTCGCCGCCGAGCCGGCGAGCGTCGGGGAACTGATCGACCTGTGCGCCCGGCTGCCGCTGGCCCTCAACATCACCGCCGCCAACGCGGCCGCCCAACCCGCCTTCTCCCTCGCCGTGTTCGCCGCCCAACTGCGCCAGGACCACAACCGGCTGGCCGCCCTCGACACCGGCGACGTGACCTCGAACGCCCGCGCAGTCTTCTCCTGGTCCTACCGGACCCTCGCCCCGGCCACCGCCCGGATGTTCCGCTTCCTCGGCCTGCACCCCGGGCCGTACATCACCGTGCCGGCCGCGGCCAGCCTCGCCGCCGTCACCCGCGAACAGGCCCGCACCGCCCTGGACGAGCTCGCCCGCGCCTGCCTGCTGACCGAATCCTCCCCCGGCCGCTACACCTGCCACGACCTGCTGCGCGCCTACGCCGCCGAGCAGTCCGGCGTCCACGACAGCCCGGCGGAACAGCACCGGGTGGCCCGCCGGACCCTCGACCACTACCTGCACACCGCCTATCCCGCCGCCCGCTTACTGGCCCCGGCCCGCGAGCAGTTGCCGCTCTCCCCGCCGGGCCCCGGCGTGCTGCCGGAGACCCTCGCCGACAGCCAGCAGGCCTGGTACTGGTTCAGCACCGAGCACCGGGTCCTGCTGGCCGCGCTCGCCCAGGCCGAGACCCGCGGCATGGCGGCCGAGGTCTGCCAACTCGCCCGACCGCTCGGGGTGTTCCTGGAACACCGGGGGCAATGGCACGACTACCGGGCGGTCCGGACCAGCGCCCTGGCCGCTGCCCGCTGCCTCGGCGACCTGGCCGAACAGGCCCGCGTGCACCGCCAGTTGGCCCACCTGTCGCTGCTCGTACGGGCCTACCCGAACGCCCGCAGCCACCTCGACCTCGCCATCGAGCTCTACCGATGTCTCGACGACCCGCTCGGCGAGGCCAACACCCGCCACGGCCTCGCCCTCCTGCTGGACCGCCAGGGCCGCTACCGGGCGGCGCTCGACCAGGCCCGCCAGGCCCTGCCGCTGTACCGCGCGTCCGGGGAGCGCCGCGGCCAGGCCGGCATCCTCAACGCCATCGGCTGCATCCACGCCCGGCTCGGCAACCACCGCCAGGCCCTGGACTCCTGCCGGCAGACCCTGGAACTCCACCACGGACTGGACACCGAGGACTTCGAGGCCACCAGCCTGGACAGCCTGGGCCACGCCCACCACCACCTCGGCCACCACCGGCAGGCCATCGAGTGCTACCACCGCGCACTCGACCTGTTCCGCCGCGACCGCCACGTCCTGCACCAGGCCGACACCCTCACCCGCCTCGGCGAGACCCACCGCGCCGCCCGCGACCCCGAGTCCGCCCGCGACGCCTGGGAACAGGCCCGGCTGCTCTTCCAGGACCTCCAACTCCCCGACGCCGAACAGCTCCGCCTGAAGCTGCTCGAGCTGCGCAGCAGCAAGCCCGTACGCGCCACGGCCCGCACCACCCTGCCGGCACACAGCCTCTGAACCGGCCGGCGTCCGAAGCGGCCGGGCGGGCCGCCACTCGCGGGTGGTCGGCCGGGGTGGGGGTGCCCGCGGGCACCCCCCTTCCGGTCAGCGGCGGGCCGTGCCGGTCAGTCGGGCCTGGGCGATGATGTGGCCCGACATCGTGAAGGCGGCGACGGTCGGCGGGGTGTCGGCCGGCAGTTGCAGACTGGGCACGTCCAGCGCGTACACCGAGACCTCGTAGTGGTGCAGGACGTCACCGACCGGCGGGCAGGGGCCCAGGTAGCCGGTCCGGCCGGCCTCGTTGGTGCCCGCGACCGCGCCGGCGGGGAGCGGCCGGCCCAGGCCCGTGGTGTCGGCGGGGAGGTCCCAGACCAGCCAGTGCCAGAACCCGGCGCCGGTGGGCGCGTCCGGGTCGAACATGGTGACGGCAAAGCTCCTGGCGCCCTCCGGTGCCCCGCTCCAGGCCAGCTCGAACTGCCGGTTGGGGCCGGCGCAGCCGAACGCGTCGGCCCAGGCGTCGTCCGGCAGGGCGCCGTCGGCGTCGAAGTCCGGACTGGTCACGGTGAACCGCGCGACGCCCTCCGGGACCCCTCGCCGGACGGGACGGTAGCCGAAGGCGTCCGTGTCCACGGGGTCGGCCGCGATGGTGGTGGCGGGAGCGGCATCGGCTGCGGCGCGGGTGGTGCTGGTCATCAGGTCCTCCTCGAACGGGTTGCTCGGTTCCCACGATCACCAGGCACCGGGCAGCCGGGGAAGGCTCTCCCGATGCTGGTACTCGGGGTGCCAGGCCCCGCGCTGGACATCGCGCGGCGATGCCGGAGGATGGACGACGTGGAGCACCGACCGATACCCAGCCGACCGGCACCGCGCGGACCGGCGCCCCGCCGACCGGCCCCTCAGCGCGCCGAGCTGGGCCAGTTCCTGCGCGCGGTGCGCGCCCGCCTCGGGCCGCAGGACGTCGGGCTCCCGGACACGGACCGGCGTCGTACCCCGGGGCTGCGGCGCCAGGAGGTCGCCCAGCTCGCCGCCGTCAGCATCGACTGGTACATCCGGCTCGAACAGGGCCGGGTCGGCACCCCGGGGGCCGCCGTGCTCGACGCCCTCGCCGAGGCGCTGCGGCTGTCACCGGCCGAACGCCGGCACCTGCACGTGATCGCCGGCAGCCGGTCCCCGGTCGGCGCCGAGGCCTCGCTGCCGGTCGCGGACTCGATGCGGGTCCTGCTGGACGGGATGCCGCTGCTGCCCGCGTACCTCACCGACTTCCGCTTCGACGTCCTGGCGCACAACGCCGCCGCCACCGCGCTCTTCGGCGAGGAGTTCGGCACCGGCGAGGCGGCCAACAGCGCCCGGATGCTGTTCCTGGTGGAGCGGGTACGAGCGATGCAACTGGACTGGACACGGGTCGCCCGCGAGACCGTCGGCCACCTGCGAGCCAACCAGGCCAGGCACCCGGGCGACCCCAGGCTGCGCCAGGTCATCGACGAACTCCGCTCGGAGAGTGCCGAGTTCAGCACCTGGTGGGACGACCACACGGTGCGGCAGCGCGCCCACGGTACCAAGCGCCTGCACCACCCGGTGGTCGGCCCGCTGACCGTCCGCTACGACATGCTGGCCACCCTCCAGGACGGCGACCAGTGCCTGACCGTGGTCACCCCCGCCGACCCCACCGCCGAACACGCCCTACGCGACCTGCTGGTACACCGGGCCACCTCGCTCCCCCGCCCCGACGTACGGCCTCTGGCCTCGCGCACGTCCACAGCCGACGCCGCCACCGACCGTCAGCACGCCCGCTCCTGAACCCGGCAGCGGACGGACGGCAATGCCGACGACGTGACCGCGGTGATGGCCTCGCCATGGTGATCCGAGGAGAACGCACACAGTGATGCAGCAGAGCGCGCGGTCCCGCTTCCGGGCCGCCCTGTTCGGTCTCGGTGAGCACTGGGAGTCCGGCGTCGCGCAACTCGGCGCCCAGGTGGTGGCGGGACTGCCCGCCTTCGGCCACGACACGGCCGCCGTCGCCGCGGCGGCCGGCCAACTCGCTGTCTCGGTCGAAGAGGACCTGTACGGGCGACGGAACCTCGGACTCTGCCTGAAGGATCGCGATGTCCGCCTGGTGGACGTCCTCTGGCTCGCGGACGGCCTCGATGTCCCGGAACAGGTGCAACAGCGGTGGCCGGGCCTGCCCCAGCAGGAGTGGGAGTGCGCCCTCCGGGTGGCCAAACTGGTGCTGTCGGCGCTGGGATCACCCTCGATCAAGAACGACCGGGCGGTCGCCAATCCCGCACGGGACCGGTTCCGAGCCGCCCTGTCGGCCGTGGGCGACCACCCTGAAACGCCACCGCAGAAACTCGCCACGGACCTGACGGCCGGGCTGCTGGCCTTCGGATCGGAGACCCCCGACAACCTCGCCGCCGCTGCACGGCTCCACGTCTCGATCGAACAGGACGAGAACGGCTGGAATGTCGGTCTGTGCATGCGGCAGTCAGGGCTCCGCCTGTCACGGCTCCTGGAAGGTGCACTCGGCAGCCCGCTGCCGCAACAGCTGCTGGAGGACTTCCCGGAGCTCACCCAGGAGGACTCGGACACCGTGCTCACCGTGACCACGGCGATTCTGGCCGCGCTCGAGTCCGACCGCATCGCAGGCAGCCACAGCTGACCGGCCCTGCCGACAGCAGGGCCGAACCCGACCTCGGCCTGTTCGCTGATCTGCGCCGCCTCGCGGGGGTTCGCTACCGTCCACGCTGCGATGCTCGTCGAGGCGTCGCCCCGGCCGCTCCGGGTTCGGGCGCGTCCAGGGGCCGCCAGGCCGGGCCGTCTCCATCCAGCTGGACGTGTCCGAACACCACGCCGGCGAAGTGGACGCCGAAGCCGACCGTGCCGGGCTCCGCCAGCTCGGCGACGAGGCGACGGCGGTGGTCGGCGGCCAGGGCGGGGTCGTGGTCGAAGGCCGAGGACCAGTCGGGGTGGTCGATCTGGATCGGCGAGATCACGGCGTCGCCAAAGGCAATCAGGCGTCGTCCGCCCCCGGTGATGACGTACTCGGCGTGCCCGACGGTGTGGCCGGAGGCGACCCGCACGCGGACGCCGGGGAAGACCTCCTGCCCGTCCGTGATCGTCCGTACGTGCTGCGCGAGGACCGCGGCCTGCTCGGCCATGCCCTGGGCCTCCAGGAGGTCGCGCCGGTCCCACTCCGGCTCGGAGATCAGGTAGTCGGCGTGGGCGAACACGGGCCGTTCGCCACCAGGAGCGGGATGGCAGGCCCAGCCGAGGTGGTCGAAGTGGAGGTGTGTGAATGCCACCGCTTCGATGTCCTCTGGGCTGCAGCCGAGTTCGGCCAGACTGCGCGGCAGCGCACCTCCCCGGATCGCGCCGAGGGGGCCGTCGGGAGCCTCGTACGCCCGCGGGCCGAAGCCCGCGTCGATCAGCAGCGCGCGGTCGCCGTGCTCCACCAGCAGACCACCGACGCTCCCCACCAGGCGGCCGGTGGCGTCCAGGTGCTCGGGATGTGCGGCCCACACCTCCTCCGTGGTGTCCTGGAGCAGTTGCAGCGGCCGGAGCCGCACATCGCCGTCGGGCACGTACGACACCTTGGTGTCACCCAGCCATATCGAGCTGATTCCCGCCGGTCGACGCAGTCGCTCGTCGTGCTCGTCCCTCAAGCCACTCATGGATATCCTTATCTGATTTGTCATCAGCCAACCGGCGTCGCCCCTACATGCCCGCCACGAGGTCGGCCGGGAGGCCACCGAGCCCGTTCTCGGAGCCACACAATCGCGCTGCGCCCCCGACCGACGATCACCGCGTCGCACAAGGTGCCCATCGCCCGCATCCCGTGTACCAGGCTCTGCCGGCGGTCCGCTCGAGGACGGGTCGGGGCCCGGTGCCTCACGTACCTGCCCGCTCGCCCCGTTCGACGTCCATACCGACGAGCGAAGCGATCAGTGCCCCGGCGGCGACGATGTCCGGCCGGTGGAAGGACAGCATGGTGGTGCTGTCGTCGCCGGCAAACGATCACCCCGTCTTCGCGAACGCAGTGGAGGATCAGTTCCCTTCGGCTTCGAAGGTGCGCAGCAAGTCGGCAGCGACGCTCACGGCAATGGTCGCTGGATCCTTGCCGGTGATGTCGGCCAGCCCGATCGGGGTCTTGATCCGATCGATGCTGGCCTCGTCGTGGCCGCCCTCGGTGGCGAGGCGCTTGCGGAACCGCACCCACTTGGCCGCCGACCCGATCAGCCCGATGGAGCCGAGATGGGTTGTGCGCAAGGCGGCGTCGCACAGCGCGGCGTCCTCGGCGTGATCATGAGTCATGATCAGGACGTGGGTGCCGCGCGGCAACTCCGCCAGCACCTCCTCGGGCAGCAGCGGCGTGTGATGCACGGTCACCTGCGCCACCGCGTCTGCCAGCACGTCGAGCCGCTCCTCGGTGAGGATGTCGGAGCGGGTGTCGATCAGATGGAGGTCGAGGTCCTGACGTGCCAGGATGCGCGCCAGTTCCAGCCCGACGTGCCCGACGCCGAAGATCGCCACCGCTCGTACCGTCGGCAGCGGTTCGAGCAGCACCGAGACCGTGCCGCCGCAGCACTGCACGCCATGCTGGTTGACCACCTTGTCGTTCAGGGCGAAGTCGATCAGCTCCGGCTCAGGCTTGGACTCGGCGATCAGCTCCCGCGCCCGGTCGATCGCGACGGCCTCGACGTTGCCGCCACCGATCGAGCCCCACGTCTCGGTCTGCCCCACCACGAGCTTTGCACCGGCGTCGCGCGGCGCATGGCCGCGCACGGTCGCGACGGTCACCAGCACGCCGGACTCCCGGCGTGCTCGCAGCCGTGCCACCGCGGCGACCCACGTCATGTCAGGCACCGCTCAATGCTTCAGCACCGGATGGGATCCTGCCGCTGGCGATGTGCCCGTTTCCGGCCTGGCTGCTGGTGGCAGACGCGTTGCGGGCGTGACCGTCGCGGGAGGCATCGCCCTGGCGAGCCGCCTGGATCGCCCAGTAGACCGCCTCCGGCGTCGCGGGCGAGGCCAACTCGACGCTGACACCGCTGGGCCCGAAGGCGGCGGCGGCCTGCCGCAACGCTTCTCGCACCGAGAACGCCAGCATCAGCGGAGGCTCACCCACCGCCTTGGACCCGTACACCGCGCCCTCTTCGGTGGCGTTCTCCAGCAGCGTGACATTGAACTCCTCCGGCATCTCCGAGAAGCTCGGCAGCTTGTAGGTGCTCGCGGCCTGGGTCAGCAGCCGGCCGCGGTTCGGCCCGTCACCGGCGTCCCAGCGCAGGTCCTCGAGCGTCAGCCAGCCCGCTCCCTGCACGAATCCACCCTCGACCTGACCGATGTCGATCATCGGGGACAGGCTGTCGCCGACGTCGTGCACGATGTCCACCCGCCGGATGCGGTAGGCGCCGGTGAAGCCGTCCACCTCCACCTCGGCCGCGGCGGCGCCATGGGCGAAGTACTTGAACGGCGAGCCGCTGAACGCCTTCGCGTCCCAGTGCAGACCCTCGGTCCGGTAGAAACCGGCCGCCGACAGCTGAACCCGCTGGAGGTACGCGGTGCGCACCAGGTCGTCCCAGGCCAGCTCCTTGTCGCTGCCCAGGGCACGGGCGACGCCCTCGACGATGCGTACATCCGAAGCATTCGAACCCAGCTGGGTGGCGGCCACCTGCAGCAGCCGGTCGCGCAGTTGCTCGCAGGCGTTCTTCACCGCCGCACCGTTGAGGTCCGCCCCGGCGCTGGCGGCGGTGGCAGAGGTGTTGGGCACCTTGTCCGTTCGCGTCGGGGCAAGCCGCACCTTGTGCAGCGGGATGCCCAGGGTGGTGGCGGCCACCTGCAGCATCTTGGTGTGCAGGCCCTGGCCCATCTCGGTGCCGCCGTGGTTGATCAGGACCGAGCCGTCCTTGTAGATCAGCACCAGCGCGCCGCCCTGGTTGAAGGCGGTGAGGTTGAACGAGATTCCGAACTTGAGGCCGGTGATCGCAAGTGCCCGCTTGGTGTTCGGGTTCGAGGCGTTGAAGGCGGCGATCTCGCGCCTGCGATCGGTGATGCCGGCGTTGTCCTGAACCTGTTTCCAGACGGCGGTGATCCGTTCGGGGTGGAGGACCGGCTGTCCGTACGGCGTCGACTGACCCTGCCGGTAGAAGTTGCGCTCCCGCAACTCCATCGGATCCAGGCCGAGCAGCGGCGCGCACCGGCCCATGATGTCCTCGATCACCAGCATGCCCTGCGGTCCGCCGAAGCCGCGGAAGGCGGTGTTGGAGACCTTGTTGGTCCTGGCGATGCGACCGGCGATGCGCGCGTTGGGAATCCAGTAGGTGTTGTCGATGTGGCACAGCGCACGGGCCACCACCGGCTCGGAGAGGTCCAGGCTCCAGCCGCCGTCCGCGGTCAACGTGGCGTCCAGGGCCTGGATGCGGCCGTCGGCGTCGAAGCCGATCTTCCAGGTGGCGTTGAAGCCGTGCCGTTTGCCGGACATGGTCAGGTCCTGAGTACGGTTGAGCCGTACCCGAACCGGCCGACCGGTCAGCCTGGCGCCGAGCGCGGCGACGGCCGCGAACCCGTGCGGCTGCATCTCCTTGCCGCCGAAGCCGCCGCCCATCCGCAGGCACTGCACGGTCACCTCGTGGCTGTGCAGACCGAGCACGTGGGCGACGATTTCCTGGGTCTCCGAGGGATGCTGGGTGCTGCTCTGGACGAACACCTGCTCGGCCTCGTCGATGTGGGCCAGCGCCGCGTGCGTCTCGAGGTAGAAGTGCTCCTGATCGGAGAACTGGAACTCGCCGGTGAACACGTGCGCGGAGTCGGCGAAGCCCGCGTCGACGTCGCCGGTCAGCATCACGGGCCGGGCGCCGTGAAAACTGCCCGCCGCGATCGCCTCCTGCAGGGTGATCAGTGAGGGCTGTTCGTCGAGTTCCACCTCGACGGCCGCCGCACCGAGCCGGGCCGCTTCCAGGGTCTCGCCGAGCACCCAGGCGACCGCGTGGCCGTGGAACATGACCTCGTCGGGGAACAGCGGTTCGTCGTGCTTCATCCCGGCATCGTTGACGCCGGGCACGTCGGCACCGGTCAGCACACGGACGACACCGGGTACGGCGAGCGCGGGCTCGGTGCGCAGCGCGGTGATCCGGCCGTGGGCCTTCATGACCTGGACCGGGTAGGCGTGCAGTACGTCCTTGGTGCGATGGATCAGGTCGTCGGTGTAGAGCGCGGTGCCGGTGACGTGCAGGACGGCGCTCTCGTGCGGCACCGGGACGCCGACGACGGGCTTTTCGGGGCGTTCGGACAGCTGGCTCATGACGACACCGCCTCGGTGGTCCGTGCGTACAGCTTCAGCAGGCTCTGGCCGAGCATCGCGGAGCGGTAGGCGGCACTGGCGCGGTGATCGTTCATCGGGGTGCCCTCGGCCTGCAGCACCCGGGCCGCGGTCTCGACGGTCTCCGCCGCCCACGGCCTGCCCTCCAGCGCCGCTTCGGTGGTGAGCGCGCGGATCGGGGTGGCAGCCACGCCGCCCAGGCCGATGCGTGCCTTGCGGACGATCCCGTCCTCGACGTCCAGCGCGAAAGCGACCGCCACGCTGGAGATGTCGTCGAAGCGCCGCTTGGCGATCTTGTGGAAGGCCGTGACCGGCGACAGCGGCCGCGGGATGCGCACCGCGCGGATCAGCTCGCCGGGGCGGCGCACGCTCTGCCGGTAACCGGTGAAGTAGTCCGCCAGCGGGACCTCGCGCTGACCGTCGGCACCGGCGAGCACCACCGATGCCTCCAGCGCCAGCAGCACCGGCGGGCTGTCACCGATGGGCGAGCCGGTACCCAGGTTGCCGCCGAGAGTCGCGGTGTTGCGGATGAGCCGGGATGCGAACTGCGGGAACAGCTCTGCCAGCAGCGGGATGCCGCCGTCGAGGTGGCGCTCGATCTCGGTGAGCGTCAGCGCCGCCCCGATCTCGATGTGGTCGGATTCGACTCGCAGTTCGCGCAGTTCGGACAGCCGGTCGATGGCAATCACGCAATCCGCCCGGCGGGAACGGATGTTCACCTCCACACCCCAATCGGTGGAGCCGGCGACCACCACCGCGTCGGGCCGCTCGCGCAGCAGCTGCAGTGTCTCGGCCAGGGTGCTCTTCCGCAGGAACTCGCTGTCGTCCTGGGCGTATTCGGTGGCAACCGGTGCCGGCGGGGACTGCTCGCGACGCTGTGCCAGCGGGTCCTCGTCGGTGGGCATACCGACGGCGAACGCGGCATCGCGAATCGGGCGATAGCCGGTGCAGCGGCACAGGTTTCCGCTCAGCGCGTGCAGATCGAAACCGTTCGGACCCTGCTCGTGGTCGGTACTGTCGGCCGGGTCCGCGTGCGCGCAGCGGTCGGGCCGGTAGTACTCGGCAGCCATGCTGCAGACGAATCCCGGTGTGCAGTAACCGCATTGGGAGCCGCCGCGGACCGCCATCTCCTCCTGCACCGGGTGGAGGGTGGGCGGCTTGCCGGGTTCACCGGCGGTGGCCAGACCTTCGGAGGTGATGATCTCCTGGCCGTCGAGCGCCGCGACCGGGACCAGGCAGGCGTTGACCGCCACCCAGTCGGTGGGCCTGTTCACCCCGGGACGGGCCACCAGGACCGAACAGGCTCCGCATTCACCCTCGGCGCAGCCCTCCTTGGTGCCGGTGAGGCCGCGCTCGCGAAGAAAGGCCAGCACCGTGGTGTTGGGCGCAGCCGGTGAGATCGGTGCTTCTTTCCCGTTGACCGTGATCCGCGCCGCTACCATGACAGGCCTTCGTTTCGGTGCACGGTCGGTCGATTCATCGTCTTCGCCAATTTCAGGCAGCTTCCTGTATTCAGACTCGCCACGTGAGAGGAACGGGCGCAAAATGGCACGCCACAGCGGCGTGGCGGGAGGTCACGTGAGAGGAGCGGGCGGCGCAGGACGGCAGGTCACAGCGACGTTCCGGGATGGTTCCGGGAGGTTGCGACGGGAGGCCCGGAATGTGCCACGCCCGGGCACATCAGAGACGGCGTACTCAGCAGCCGTGCGCGATCCGCCCCGGAACCCAGACCGTGCGGCGGGCGAGGCGACCGAGATCGGAGTTGGTGTACATCCGCTGGTCGCCTCCTTTCGGCGATTATGGGTCGACTTCCACCGAAAACTAGTGGCTGGGGCCACCGAGGTCAAGAGGCTCACCCTGGTCGATCATCCAGGGGCGTACAGGGCCACGGTGCGATCACATCGGGAGTGCTCGTGCCCCGAATCGGCCCACGCTTGGATCGTGACGTTCCGTCCGGTCCACCGATTCGGCCGCCTCCTGGTCGGCCGGCTGCGACTGCTGGCGCGGTCCTCCGCGGCCAGAGACGTGGGGACACTGGCGCTCCGGCCCCGCTCGCGGCCGGCGGTCTCGGCCGGAGCACTCGGCGGAGCGCTCGCCCGAGGCGCGCCGGCGAGCGGACTCCTGCCCCCGCCAGCGCCCCGGGCAGACGCCGAACCTCAGCCCGCTGCCAGCGCCAGCCGAAGCGCACCGGCCGCCTCCGCCGTCGCCTCGCGGAAACGCCGGCCGACACCCAGGAAGTTGATGTACCCGTGGATGAGGTCCGGCTGGCGGCTGAGCGCGACCACCACCCCCGCGTCCACCAGCCGCTGCGCGTATGCCTCGCCCTCGTCGCGCAGCGGGTCGAAGCCTGCCGTCGCGATGTACGCGGGCGGCAGTCCGGCCAGGTCGGTGGCGAGCAGCGGCGAGAGCCGGGGATCGGTACGGTCCACGCCTTCGGGCGCGTAGTGGTCGGCGAACCAGTCCATGTGCCTGCTGGTGAGGAAGAACCCGTCGGCGAAGAGCTCACGCGAGCGCCGGTGCCTCGACGCGTCGGTGGTCGGGTAGAACAGCAGCTGGAACACCGGCATGGGCCCACCGCGCCGGGCGGCCAGCTGGGCGGTCACGGCGGCCAGGTTGCCGCCCGCACTGTCGCCGCCGACCGCGATCCGCGCCGGGTCGCTGCCGAGGTCGGCGGCCTTGGCGTGGGCGAAGTCGAAGGCGGCCAGCGCGTCGTCCACGGCCGCGGGGAAGATGTGCTCGGGAGCGAGCCGGTACTCGACGGACAGCACTCGCACGCCCGCCCGCTGGGCGAGGAACCGCGCGGTGTTGTCGTGGCTCGTCCGGGTACCGAGCACCCAGCCGCCGCCGTGGAAGAAGACCAGTAGCCCGGACGGCTCGGCGAGCCCGGCCGGCGTGTACAGGGTGGCCGGCATCTCGCCGTACTCGACGGGGATGCGGATCTCCCGCGTCGCCACCGGCTCGATCGGCGCGCCGCTCACCAGATGCCGCCCCAGATCCAGCGCCGCCCGCGAGTGCGCGACCCCGCCGGGGCTGACCAGGTGGGTGCCCGAGAGCTGCTGCAGACGCAGCAGCAACTGCGCGTCCAGCGCCAGCTCCTGGCCGTCCCGCCGCACCGGCGCGCCCGCGATCAGCCTCCGCAGCGGGCCGGGCAACGCGTAGGCCGCTTTCACGGCCGCCGCCTGGACCCGGACCTGGAACGGAATCGTCATCGTGCCTCCTGGCGCGCCCGCCGAGCAGTAGGGGTTCCCCACCGCGAACGTACCGGTTGGTAGCAACCTTGAACAGAGACTCCGCCCGCGCCCGCCTCACCCTCGCGGACCTTGAGAGGCGTGCGTCCGGCCCCATCCCCGGCTGCCGGTTCGACCCGGGTCAGCACGTCGAGACCTGCCGCTCGGCCCCCGCATACGCCGACGCCACCCGCTCGCCCGCAGGCAGCTGTCGGACCTCGACCGTCACCGAGCCGCCCGGCTCGAGCCTGCACAAGAGGTCTGCGAGCACGCCGTTGGCGCCGCCCGGTGCGGCCGGGCTCTGCGTCCCCATTCTCATGTCACGCCGGTCGGCCACAGGCCCACCTACCGTGCGTGCCGCGCCTTGTGGACCGCGATCAGGTCGCGGTACCAGGTGTAGGACGCCTTCGGCGTGCGGCGCTGGGTCTCGACCAGGCCGAAGCGCTGGCGGTAGCCCTCAGGCTGTCAATTTACGACCTGGTGCGTGAAACCCGATTGCCGAGACGCCACCCAAAAGGTGGGACCACCGACGTCCTGGGAGGCGCGGGTCAGGCAGAGGCGCGCTCCAGCAGGCCGCCGCGCTTCCCAGGTGCGAACACGAGCTGCCAGCCGACCGCGGTCGCCAGCCCCCAGATCAGCCATCCGACGCCGAGATGCCGTGCGAAGACGCCGAGCGCCAACAGCAGGCGGGTTCGGGTGCGCGAACCCGCGGTAGGCGGTCGCGACCTCCGCCGGGGCGTCGATGCGCCTGAGCCGTCCCCGGGCGGCGACGCGGCCCTCACGCGACAGGTACTGGTGATTGAGGATGCTTTGTGGCGTTTGAAGTGGGTTTTGGTCGGAGCGACCAGGTCCGGCGACTTCACCTGTCCGGGACGCCTCCAGCTGGGCCAGGCCTCAGGTGTGGTTCGCGGGTCCGTGGTCGGGGCAGTCGGTCAGTGCGTTCGCGGTCAGCGCGAGGTGCTGCGTGAGTAGTTCGGCGGCGGTGTCGGCGTCACGCGCCAGCGTTGTCTCCTCCAGCCGGCGGTGTTCGGCGATGCCGTCCCGGCCCGGGGCGCGGTGCGCCGACCAGCGGCGGGCCAACTCGCTTGCGGTCCACATCCGGTCGAAGGCCTCCAGCAGGACGGCGTTGCCGCAGCCTTCCAACAGGGTGCGGTGGAAGGCGCGGTGGGCTTCGGCCCATTCGGCGCTGTAGTACTCGCCCTCCCCTTCCGCGTACGCAGGGGTGCGGGCCAACCGGTGGTGGGTGGCCCGCACGCGGGTCTCCCAGTCGACGTCGCCGCGTTCGATGGACATGCGCAGCATGACCGGTTCGATGGTGCGTCGGGCTTCCGCGATCTCCTGCCAGCGGCGGTCGGAGAAGGCCGGAACGGCGAAGCCGCGGTTGGGGAGACGGTCGGCGAGGCCCTCGCCGACCACCCGCAGCAGCGCCTCGCGCACGACGGCCAGGCTCACGCCCTGTTCCTTGGCGAGCTCCTGCGGCTTGAGGGCGTCGCCGGGGACGTACTGTCCGCGCATGATCGCGTCGCGCAGGCGTGTGTAGACCTGCTCGGAGAGCATCGGCTTCCCCGAGGCGGCCGCGGTGTGGGTCGTCATGCCACCACCATAGACGATCTGGAAAATAATCGATTATTGCTGCTATGGTCGATTCGAAGTCGTCGCCGACATGCGGCACCGCCACCGCTGCGCGCCGGACGGCACTCGGGCGGACCCCTTCGCCGGCCGCCCGCAACCCGCTCTGAAAAGGAACGATGCAATGAGCACCAACAACCCCTTCGCCCGCCTCCCGGAGGCGGCGTCCTTCACCGTCACCAGCACGACCGTCACCGACGGCGCCGCATGGTCGGTCGAGCAGTACTCCGGCCTCTCCGGCATCCCGGGAGGGAAGGACGTCTCTCCGCAGCTGTCCTGGAGTGGCGCCCCGGAAGGCACCCGTAGCTACGCCGTCACCGTCTACGACCCCGACGCGCCAACCGGCTCCGGGTTCTGGCACTGGGCGGTCGCCGACATCCCCGCCACCGTCACCGAGCTGCCTGAAGGCGCCGGCGACGACACCGGCTCCGGCCTGCCCGCGGGCGCGTTCCAGCTGCCCAACGACGCCCGCATGGCCCGCTTCATCGGCGCCGCCCCGCCGGCCGGCCACGGCCCGCACCGCTACTTCATCGTGGTGCACGCCCTCGACGTCGACACCATCGGCGTCCCCCCCGACGCCACCCCCGCCGTCCTCGGCTTCACCATGGCCGGCCACATCCTCGGCCGCGCCGTCCTGACCGCCACCGCCGAAACCCTCGCCTGACCAGCAGCATGTCTCAACTCATCGACACCACGGAGATGTACCTGCGCACCATCCTGGAACTCGAGGAGGAAGGCGTGGTCCCCCTGCGTGCCCGCATCGCCGAGCAGCTGAACCAGAGCGGACCCACCGTCAGTCAGACCGTCGCCCGGATGGAGCGCGACGAACTGCTGCACGTCGCCCGCGACCGGCACCTGGAACTGACCGACCGGGGCCGCCGACTGGCCACACGTGTCATGCGCAAGCACCGCCTCGCCGAGTGCCTGCTCGTTGACGTGATCGGCCTGGCATGGGAACAGGCCCACACCGAAGCCTGCCGCTGGGAACACGTGATGAGCGAAGCCGTCGAACGCCGCGTCCTGCACCTGCTGCAACACCCGACCACGTCCCCCTACGGCAACCCGATCCCGGGCCTGGAGGAGCTCGACAGGAAGAACACCACGGGACTGTCCCCCGGGGAGGGAACGAAGGGATTGATCAGCCTCGACGACTTCGGGCGGGCCCCGGACGGCGCGAGCGCGGTCGTACACCGCATCGGAGAGCCGATCCAGGCCGATCTCCGGCTGATGCACACCCTGCGCCGCGCCGGGGTGCAGCCCGGCGCCGTCGTACAGGTGACACCGTCGCCCGACGGCGTCACGGTCGCCACCGCACAAGGGGCCGCGGACCTCCCCGCACGGGCCGCCGCGCAAGCCGCCGCGCGTCATCGTCACCGAAGGTCCCGGCTACGCGCTGCGCCTGCCGCGAGAGCACGTGGACGTCCACCAGTTCCAGGACACCCTGGCCCGGGCCCGCCGCACCCCCGACGCGGTGACCGACCTCGGCACGGCACTCGCGGCCTGGCGCGGACCCGCCTACGCCGATGTGACCGGCTCCCCATGGGCGCAGCGCGAGCAAACCCGGTTGGAGGAGCTCAGGTTGGACGGGGTGGAACTGCGCGCCCGCATCCTCCTCGACTCCGGGGAAGGGGCGGATCTCGTCGCCGAACTGGGGGCCCATGTCGCCGAACACCCGTGGCGCGAGCCGGCCTGGGAGCTGGTTGCCCGCGCGCTGTACCGCGCGGGCCGCCGGGCCGACGCGCTGGCCGCCCTCCGCCGCGCCCGCGCGATGCTCGTTGGCCAACTCGGACTCGACCCCGGTGGCGACCTTCAGCGTCTGGAGAGGGACATCCTCAACGGGTCCGCGCGCGCCGAAGGAGCACATGCCGCGTGGACCGGCCCTGGTGTCCGGCTCGGCACGCGCACCACCGTGGATCTGGCCCGCACCCTCGCACTGGCGGGTGGCGACGCCCTCGTCCACTCGCGGCGCGATCGCCTCGCCGCCATCGAGGCAGCGGAACGCACGGGCGACCTCTTTCTGACCGCCCGCATCATCGGCGCCTACGACGTGCCCGCCATCTGGAGCCGGGCCGATGACCCGGAGCAGTCCCGCGCCGTCGTCGCTGCTGCCGAGCGCACGCTCACCGGGCTCGGACCAGGCGGCCCCGCCGACCTGCGCGCCCGCCTCCTGGCCACGGTCGCCGTCGAGAGCCGCAGCGCCGATCTGTCCGGGACCGAGCTGGAGCACGCGCAACAGGCGGCGCGTCAGGCGGAGGAGCTGGCACGGGATCTGGCCGATCCAGCCCTGCTGGCCTTCGCCCTCAACGGGGTGTTCCTGCAGTCCTTCAGCGGCCCCGGGCTCGCGGCGGCACGGGACAGGACCGGGGCCGAGATCCTCGAGTTGTCCACCCGGCACGAGCTGCCGAACTTCGCCGTACTCGGCCGACTCGTCCGCCTGCAATCCGCCTCGGCCCTCGGCGACCTCGAGGCCGCGACCTCGCACGCCGATGCAGCCGACCGGCTCGCCGCCACCACCGAGGCGCCCCTCGTCCCCGTCCTCACCGGGTGGTTCAGGGCCCGGGCCGCGGCCGCCCGCAGCGCCGAACCCGGCGGACCGACCGCCGCCACGGCAGCGGCGCACTACCGCGCGGCCGAGGACACCCTCCGGACGGCCGGAATGCCGGGGCTGCACCGCGGCCTTCTTCCGCTCGCCCTGCTGGGACTGCGCCTGCTGCACGACCGGCCCGCGCCCACCGACCAGCACCTCGACTGGGGCCCGTACAGGCCGTGGACGCGCCCCCTCGTGCTGCTCGCCCAGGACCGGGTCGAGGAGGCCCGTGCCACCCTCGCCGCGGTGCCCGAACCACCGCGTGACCACATGCAGGAGGCCATGTGGTGCCTGACCGCCCGTGCCGCCGTACGCCTCGGCGAGCGCGGAATCGCCGCCCGCGCTGCGGCTGCCCTGCGTGATGCCTGTGCAGAACACGCCGGCGCCGCCAGCGGCATGCTGACCCTGGGCCCGGTGGCGCGGTACCTGGCAGAGGCGGAGGCATGCGCCGGAACGGGGTGAGCGACCGCCGTCCGCGAGCCCCGGGCCCGTCCGCGCTCACCTCACGGCCCGCGGGATCAGGTCGCCATGACGTTCAGGGGCGTCCGTGGCCGACACCGGGCAGTCGCGATGGCCTCGGCGCCACGCGCGATGGTCCACCTGCTCAACCCTCGTGCCCCCGCTCTGCGCGAGCTTGAGGTGATCGTGCCGGGGGAGGACCGCGACCCGTGCCGCCGGCCCGATTCACCGGATGCCGGCTCGTCCGCGATCGCTGTGCCGGCGCGGTCGCCGGTGCCCGGCAGGTCCTCGGCGAGCCGGCCTGCGGGTGCGCTCACCGGGCGTCGACCGGGTGAGGACGCCGAGTGTGAGCAGGGCGAGCGCCGGCAGCACGGCGACGATGATTCCCATCGGCAGGGCGTCGGTGGCGCCACCCGCGCCGGCCAGCGGAGCAAGTGCCGCGCCGAACATGAACTGGCTGAAGCCGAGCAGAGCGGCGGCCGACCCGGCGTGTCCGCCGTGGTCGGCCAGGGCCTGGGCCGCGGCGTTCGGCATGACCAGGCCCACGCTGGAGACCAGGACGAACAGGCCGATCAGGAGCATGGGCAGGGGTGCCCGGGTCAGCACCGCGCCCAGGACCGTGGTGCCACCGGCTGTCGCGCCCAGCAGACCGGCGCGCAGCAGCACGCGGGCGCCGGCCCGGGCCACTAGCCAGCCGCTGATCCGGGCGGCCGCGATGAGTCCGGCGGCGTTGACGGCGAACACGGCGCTGTACTGCTGCGGTGACAGGCCGTGGATTTCCTGCAGGACGAACGGCGAGCCGGAGATGTAGGCGAACATCGCCGCGAAGACCAGGCCGTTGGCCAGGACGTACCCGGTGAAGACCCGGTCGCCGAGCAGCTGCCCGACGACAGCCGGCAGCGGCTGGCGTGACGCGGAGGGCCGGGTCTCCGGCAGTCCTGCGGAACAGGCCGCCAGCATCACGGCGCCGAGTACGGCCAGGGCCACGAAAATTCCGGGCCAGGCCGTGACGCGCAGTAGCTGGCCGCCGAGGACCGGCGCGAACACCGGCGCCAGGCCGGTGATCAAGGTCAGTGCGGAGAAGAGACGTGCGGTGCGGGTTCCGGAGGTGCGGTCGCGGACCATGGCGTTGGCGATGACGATGCCGAACGCCCCGCCGATGCCCTGGACCAGGCGTAGGCCGACGAAGGTCCGGACGTCGGGTGCCACCGCGCAGAGCGCGCTGGCGATCGTGTAGAGGGCGAGGCCCGCCAGCAACGGACGCCGCCGGCCGTAGGTGTCGCTCAGCGGCCCGGCGATCAGCTGCCCGATGGCCAGCCCGGCCAGGCAGGCGGTGATGGTGAGCTGGGTGGCCGCGGCGCCGGCGCGCAGGTCGCCGGCGAGGTCCGGCAGTCCGGGCAGGTAGCCGTCGATGGACAGTGGTCCCAGGGCCACGAGCGCTGCGAGCAGGACGATGAATCGGGTGTGTCGGTCGGCGGCGTCGTTGCTCATGGCTCAGTACGCCACGGTGATGCGGCGGCGGATCGCAGTGCCGCTCTCGATCGTGTCGGCCAGGGCGATCGCGTAGTCGGCGTAGGAGATGCGGCTGTTGCCGTCGTCGTCGGTGAGCAGGGTGTCCCCGGCGCTGCGGTAGACCCCGGTCCGCTCGCCCGCTGCGATGACCGCGGCGGGCGACACGTACGTCCAGTCGAGGTCGTGCACGCCGCGGTAGAGGTCGAGCGCTTCGGACTGGGCCTGGGCGTTGGCCTTCCACAGCGCGGGGAAGTCCGGGTCGTCCATGACCCGGGCGCCGGTGGGCGTGCGCAGGCTGCCGGCACCGCCGATGGTGACCAGGCGGGTGACGCCGGCTCGGCGGAGTCCGTCGATCAGCGCACGGGCGGCATCGACGATCGTGGCGCGGTCGTCCTCCTGGCCGATCCGGGGGCCGACGGCCGACAGTACGGCGTCGTGGGAGGCGGCGAGGCCGGCGACCGCGGCGGCGTCGGTG
Organism: Kitasatospora sp. NPDC048540; assembly: GCF_040651175.1. Taxonomy (NCBI): domain Bacteria; kingdom Bacillati; phylum Actinomycetota; class Actinomycetes; order Kitasatosporales; family Streptomycetaceae; genus Kitasatospora; species Kitasatospora sp. NPDC048540. The sequence continues at coordinate 74,539 of NZ_JBEZIR010000007.1, read as the reverse complement.
ACGTCACCGGTGGTCACGGTCAGGGCCTTGTGCTCGAGTCCGTCGACGTGGCCGGCCCGGGTGACCGCGGTGACGGTGTGGCCGCGCCGCAGTAGTTCCTCGGTGGTGGGCCGGCCGATGTTGCCGCTGGCACCGAACAGGACGATCTTCATGTGTTGCTCCTTGTTTCCGATGGTTTCTGATGTTTTCTGATGGTCAGAGGACGGGCCGGCCGTCGGCGATGATCGCCGCGGTGATGCCGCGCTCGTCGGCGGCGTGCTGGAAGCGCCGCTCGATGTCGGGTTGCTCGGTGTAGAACGGCGGGTTGTGGAACAGGCCGTAGTGCATGGCGCAGACGGTGCCGGCGCCCAGGGCGACGGCGGCCTCGACGCCCTGCTCGGGGGTCATGGTCGCCGGGACGTTGGCCGCGTAGCCCTCGAAGTGGGCGATGACGCCGTTGACCGGGACGAACGCGACGTCGAACGGGCCGTGGTCGCGGGCGATCTGCCACCAGCTGCCGTGCCACTGGGTGTCGCCGCAGTGGATGATCCGCCGGCCGGCGCCTTCGACGACCCAGGCGACCTGGTCGCAGTCGTTGCCGCGCCAGTCCAGCGAGGTCACCGGGGTGACGGTCAGTTCTCCGATGCGGCGTGACCGGCCCAGGTCCTGGGCGACGGGGGTGATGCCCGCCTCGTGCAGCGCCGCCGCGCTCGGGGTGTGGCAGCCGATCGTGCCGGTGGCCGCGATCCGGGCGATCAGGTCGTGGTCGTAGTGGTCGGGGTGCAGGTGGGTGATGAGGGCGTGGGTGCCGGGCGGGGTGTCGACGGGGTCGACCGGCCGGTGCGGCGGCCCCATCACCGGCGCCAGCGGAGCGACGTTCTCGAGCGGGTCGATCAGCAGGCGGGTGTCGCCGAGACGGATCTCGACGCCGGCCCAGGCGAGCCGACGCACGGAAAGGGTGGTGGTCATGGGCAGCGACGCTAGACCGACGTTGTTGAGAAAGTCAACAAGAGAGTTTTGAATCTCAACGCCGCAAGGTAGGGTGGTGGCATGCGCACCTACGGGCAGTACTGCGGCATCGCGAAAGCACTGGACACCATCGGCGACCGATGGACCCTGCTGATCGTCCGTGAACTGCTCGCCCTGGGTCCGTGCCGGCACACCGACCTGCGCAACGGGCTGCCCGGGATCGCCAGCAACCTGCTGGTCGACCGGCTCCGCGAACTCGAGGAAGCCGGCCTGATCCACCGCAAGGCCGCCCCGCCGCCGGTGGCCACCACCCTGTTCTCCCTCACCGAGCGTGGCCGCGCGCTGGAACCGGTGCTGCAGGAACTGAGCCGATGGGGAATTCCGCTGCTGCGTGAGCCGGCCGGCAGCGACACCTTCCGCACCCACTGGCTGGACATGCCCGCCCGGGCACTCACCGACCACCGCCCCGACCAGCCGGCAATCGCCCTCCAACTGCACGCCGACGGCAACGAAGACCTGGTCATCGAAGTCAAGGACGGCTCCGTGCACACCCACGCCGGCCGGGTCGACCACCCCACCGCGTCCCTGACCGGATCACCGCACCTGCTGGCCGCGACCCTGCTCGGCGACCTCGATCTGAGCACCGCGGTACAGCAAGGCCTGCGGCTCAGCGGCGAACGCGAGGCAGTACTGCGCATCCTGCCCCGCTGAACGACCGGCCGCTTGCGAGTCTGCGACCTCAAGCTCTACCGAGTCTGCGCCGGTCTCAAAGGCGGTCCTTTGCTGTGCGCAGCGGGATGGCGTGGCCGCAGGCGACGGCGGGGGCGCGGCGCGATGGCGCTCGCGCTGCTGGCGGGCGTGCTGGTCGGCGTCGGGGGCCGGGCCGTCCGCGATCGCGGTCCGGTGGGCGGTGGCGTCCTGGCGCATCCGGCGGCTCAGCTCCTGGCAGATGTGGTGAGCGGGGGCCGGGTCGGCCGCGTGGGTGGGCCGGTCGTCGGGGCCCTGGTCGGGCTGCACCACGGGGCGGGGCCGACGCGGACGTCGACGGCCGTCGTGGTGCCGGGCCGCAGCTGCTCGAGGGCAGCGAGGATGCGGCGCACGCTGAGGCGCAGCTGGGCGGGGAGTCGGCGAGCACGCGCAGGCGGCGGGTGGTCGGGTCGTAGCCGGCGAGGTGCCAGTGGGCAGCAGCCTCGGCACTGACAATCGTGGGCCAGTGGCCGCGCAGGCCCCCGCCGGCGATGCCGAGGGTCCAGCCGTGGGCGGCGACCAGGGCGAGGAAAACGTCCGCGACCGGCATCTGCTCCCGCGGCCGCACGGCGCGTCCGTCCGTCCGTCCGTCCGGACGGTGCGGGTGCGATGGGACGGGGCCTTGCCGTTCGTGCGGGCGGCCTGGCGGGCGGCGAGCAGGACGATGTGGCCGAGGTCGGTGACTGCGGTCATCAGCGGCTCCCGGCGAGCTCGCGCTCACGGCCGCGAGCGGCCAGCTGCTCGCGCAGGCTGATGCCCTCGGGGTCCGCGGTCATCCAGGCCGGGACCGTGACCGGTGGCAGCCCGGCACCGTCGATCGCCTTGGGAACCTTGAGCAGGGCGGGCTGGTCCACCAGCAGCGACGTACGCTGGCCGCACGGCGGCACGGCCCACATATGCCGGTCACAGTACGCCGAACGCTGCTCCTCGACCGGGCCGGGGTGGCCGTGGATGGCCGCCGGCACCGGGCCCGGGTGGCGGCTCGGTGCGATCCTGGTCCTGCTCACGCTCGGCCTGACGGCGGATCGCGGCCCGGTGCTGGGCACCCTCGACATGGTAGGCGCAGGTCTGCCACTCCCCGCCCGGTCCAGGTCGGCGCCGACCTCGCTGTCGGCAACCCGAAAGCGCGGACATGCCTGAGGGCACCCCCGTGACTACAGGTTGCCGACGGTCCAGCGGGAAAGCTGGTCTCCGGCAGTGGTGGTAAGCCAGGTTCCGTCGCCGAGAGCGAGCGGGTCGGGGCCGGGAACGGCCGGGTAGGTGAGTTCGGTGAGCAGGGTGAGGGTCTGCGGGTCGAGGAGGACGTGGCGGGAGGTTTCCGCGAAGTCGTGTTCGGCGACCGCGGCGATGACGGCGGTGTCGGAGAGGAAGCCGGGGCGGTTGACGAGACGGTCGTCGCCGGAGCCGGGGATGTCCGTGATGGCGATCGACGCGGCGGCCTGCCACGTTCCGTCGCCGGTGAGGGCGTGGAGTTGGAGGCGGGTGCCGGCGCGCTCGAGGGTGATCAGGCGGTCGCCGTCGGGATTGATACCGGCGAGGAGTTCGTCGGGGCGGGCGGCGGGTGCGACGTTGAGTTTCCCGCCTGTGCAAGCGACGGCGTAGGAGAGGGCGTCCTCCTGTCCCTGGCCGGCCGACAACAGCAACGCCCCGTCGGCTGTCGGCCGGCCGTGGAAGGTGTAGGTCGCCGACGCTGCGGTGAGGGCGACCCGGTCGGCCACCTCCCCGTTCCGCGCGTCGACGGCGATGCACAGGTCACCGTCGTACGAGCCGTTCGCGTTCACAGGACCGGGGATGGTGGAGAGCACGTAGCGCTCTTCGGGGGTGGCAGCGCACGCCCCGTCGCCGGACCCTCCGCTGCTCCACGGGGTGTGCTCCACGGTCCACAGCCGCCGGCCGGCGGTGTCGACGGCCGTCAGTGCCGCGTCCCCGCTCACGAACACCAGCGAGCCGTCGGCGTTCGGGCAGGCGTAGCCGTGCTCGGCGAACGGTGCGGGGAAGACGCGATGCCGTCGTCGAAGACCTGGTCGGCCTCGGGGCGGATGCGGTGGGCGGCGATGCTGTCGCCGTCGCGGGTGACGATCCACGCGGTCCTGCCGCGGGGCTGCCATCCGTCCGGCCAGCCGAGAGCGTCCTGCACTCCGGGGACGGTGGCGTGGGCGGTCGGGCGTGCGGGGGTGGTCACCGGTGCATATCTCCCTGTTGTGTGACGGTTCGCCACCCAGTCTCCCACCAGTGTGCCGCGGCCGGGGTGGTGCGGCCGCGGCACAGCAGGTGTCAGGGGAGCCAGGTGAACAGGCGGCGGTGTGTTCCGCGTTCGCGCGGGAAGTACCACTCCCCGTCGCCGACCATGCGTCCGCCGCTGCCGCGGATGAGGGGCGCGCAGTGGTCGGTGCACACGCTGCGCGATGCGCCGCCCTGGAGCGGCCGCCAGGCGGAGTATCCGCTACGGCCTGGGCCTGACGAGCACGCCGCTGTCGTGCGGCGGCGTGTACTGGGGCCACGGCGGCACCATCCCGGGGTACCGGACCCGAGGGGGCGTCACCGGGGACGGCCGCGCCGTCAACATCGCGGTGACCACCATCCCGACCGGCGCGGCCGCTCAGCACCAGGCGGCGGCCGTGGACGCCGCCCTGTGCCGCTGAACCGCGGATTGAACCGGCCCTGGCCGTCCCATCGGACGTGCCAGCCCGCGTATCACGTAGGCGGAGTCCGGTCGGCGGGCAGGGTTTTGCCCAGGACTGTGACGACCGGGCTCCCGGTGCGGCCGCCGACCGCCTGCACCGCCCGCCCACCCCCGTGCCCCGTGGCCACAAGCTGCGGCAGGTACGTGAACCGCTCGGCGCTCCCGACCACCATGTGCCGCCCGGCACGGTCAACCGGTCGGCCGATGGGAGGCCGGAGCAGGACGCGGCGTGCTGCCGACGTCGTCCGGCCCGGGCAGCAGCAGGGTGAGAGCGGCTCGCAGTTCTGCCTGCAGGTCGAGCACCTCCTCCAGCGTCAGGGCCCTGCGCCCGGAGCGGGGGCGGGAGGGAGCCAACCGTTCTCCCACCCGGGCGCCGGGGAGCCGATCGGGCCGGTCGAGCTCTCACGCAGGCTCTGGGTCACCAGCACCGCCGGAACGCAGTCGGTGAACCGGCTGGTGTCCGAGGGCCACATGACCTGCGGCCCCCACCCCGACGACAGGCGCCGCCAGGTCCTGGACGTGACCGCGAGCGGCTTCGGCCACGTCATGGGCGAGCTGGCCCCGCTTCTCGGCCTCGTCTTCGGCGCAGCCGACGGCCTCACCGAAGCCGAAGGGGCCGGCGCCGAGCGCTACCTGCAGAACGTCGCCTCGGCCTACCGGCACTACCTCGAACAGGACGCCAGCAGCGAAGGAAGTCCCGGGCCCGGCACATAGACACGCCGGACCGCGACGGCTGCCGCCACCGAACACTCACGGCGCAGTCGCCCGCCCAGGGCACCTGCACTCAGCCGGCCTCGGCTCCGGACCGGCGGTCGGACCACGCGCTACGGTGGTCCCCCGCCTCAGCCGGGGCGTTCTCGTACTGCGCGAGGGCCAGACCCAGGCCGAAGAACGTTGGTGCCCACTCACCGATGAAGATGCCCCACCGGTCGGCCCGTTCGACCCCGGCGTGCTCTGCCTTCATCGACGCGATCCAGCTCACGAAGGACAGACCCACCGAGCCGAACGCGGCCGCGTAGGCGTGCTCACTGGTGATGCCAGCATCGTGAAGCTTGCGGACGATGAGCATGGCCATCACTCCCTCCACTCCGTAGCAGTGTTCCCGGGCTCAGCCTGCCTGCAGCCACGCACCAACCGGCACTCGCATCGCTTGCGCACCGCATGAGCCCGCGCAGCGGGCCCCGGCCCACACGGCAGCCGGGTCGCGCAAAGCGCCGCCCGCACCGCCGGCCCCGGTCCCGGACGGACGCAGCGCCCGGGCGCGGGACGACCGAGGCGGCACGGGGAACAATCGGCCCCCGCCCAGCCGCAGCGGGGGTGTCACCGCGCCGCGGCACCCGTGCGCGCGACGCCTGCCATCAGGCACATCAGCCGCCCGGCGGCAAACTGCGGGCCCGCGGCGAGGACCTCGGCGCGCCTGCTCGCGTGCGCGCCCCTCGGGCCCGCCAACAGGCCCCCGACAGCGGCGCCCATGGAGTCGACCTCGAGGGTGTTGGGGTCCAAGCAGGCGCCCAGCCCTGCCCGCTCCAGGTCGTGGGCGATGGCGAACTGGTCGCTGGAGAACGGCAGGACGGCCATCGGCACCCCCGCCGTCAGACACTCGGTGAACGAGTTGTTGCCGCCGTGGTGCACCATCACCGAAGCGTGCCCCAGGAGTTCCTGCTGGGGAACAGCCTCGGCGACGCACAGACGATCGGGAGGCGCCGCCGCGAGCCGTGGATCGTGCACGAGGTCCTCGATGCGGTTCCCCGCCGCCACGATCACCGACGCCTGCGTGCGCTCGAGCACCGCTTCGGTGACCGTGCGCAGGACGTCGTCGCGGGCCGAAAGGAACGTACCGAAAGCGATCAGTACCAACGGTCGCCCGCCCGAGGTCAGCCGGGCAACCGTAGCCCGCCAGAACTCGTCGAGCCCCGACGCGGCGGGCCGGGCTGTGCAGTGCCCGGTGTAGATCGCTGCGGGGCCCTCGGGCGCGGCCGGGAGCCAGGGGAACTCAGGGTAGTTGAAGACCACCGCGTGCGGTGAGCACAGGGCGAAGGCCCGCTCCGGAACGGGGACTTCGACCGCTTGCCGATGGACGACCCGTCGGAACGCCTCGGTGAATGCCAAGTCGTTGACGGCTGCGGCGGTGCGCAGCCGGGCGAGGGCGTGCGGATCGGGCCGAACCGTGTCGGGCCAGGCATAGGGCAGTCCGAAGAACGCGTCCGGTCCGGTCGGGATGTAGCTGGGGTGACCCGGACAGAAGGTGGCGTAGGGCAGTCCCAGGCAGTGCATGGCCAGTGTCACCGGATAGCTGAGCTGGTCCACCAAGTACCAGTCGGGCCGCGCGCTGTCGTCGAGGGCGCTGATCTCCGACAGGATCCGGTCCGGGTCGGGGAGCATGTCGGCCCGCCGATGGCGCGCCTGGGTGAGCAGAGCCGCGACCGCGCCGTCGCGTGTGGCTTCCAGGAACTCCCGCAGGCGTTCGGCTTCGTCGTTGGCCTGGGCCGTTCGCTCCGCGATGCCGTGGTTGGCGTTGCGGGTGACGGTCAGCGGGGCGAATCCGAGACGGTGTCGCTCGGCCAAGTCGGCGAAGGCCGGAGCGCAGGCCAGTGTGACATCGGCCCCCGCGTCGCGCAGGGCAGCGCCCAGGATGCTCAGAGGTGCGGCGTGCGAGCGGAACGGCGGGCTGATGACAACGACTCGGGGCACGGAAATCCTCCGCAACTGACATGTTCCAGTGCGCGGCCGGCAGCCGGGAGCGGCTGTCCTTTCGATGATGCCACGCATCCCCCTGGGTCCCCGGCTCGGGAAACCGTGCCCCTGCAGATCCGGTCCGGCGGTCGGCTCCGAACCCGTCCTTGGCAACGCAGCCGACGAAAGGGCTACCACGATGCCAGCCGACACCTTCGGTCTGTCCCACGAACACCGCGCCAGGGCGTCCCAGGCGGACGTGGTCGCGCGGTGGCGCCACCACTGGTGGAACCCCTCGGCGCCCGCTCCCGCGGGCGATGACCTCCTGTCGCTCCTGGCCAGGGCCGAATACGGCCGCGGATCCGACCGCCACGGCGCGGGCAAGCTCCCCCCGGACGACCTGCTGGCGGCTGACCTTCGCAGAGCCGCCCGCTCCGGCGCCCCTTGGCCTCCCCTCGCCCTGGTGACCGCGGCCCAAGGCACACCGATGCTGCGGAGCAGCCTCGCCGAAGCATGGGCGGAAACCGTCACTGCTGGGTCCCGCGCGCACGCCCGCTCCGCCCTCAGGAGCCGGCTCCTGACCACCGTCAACGCAGCGGAGACCGCGTGCCTGCTCGACCTCGCGGAGGCGCACGGCCAGCGGCCGCTGACCGCCGCCGAGTGCGCACCCCACGCACGCAGCGCCCACAGCGTGCAGCGCCACGCGGCCCTGCGCTACCTGTCCGGCATTCCCGGCGGCCCTGCGGTGCTTCCCCCACGGCCGATCCGCCCATCGGACCCCTACGAGCGGCTTCTCCTGTCGGCGGCGTGGGAGCGGGCCGAGCCCGGCGGGCTGCTCGGCGTCGACTTCCGTCGGGCCGTCGACGGCCTGCCGGCGCGGCCCGCCCGGGGGATGGTGGTGGCCCAGTCCATGATGCTCGGTCAGCTGGACGAGCCCGGCACGGGCCTCAGCGGCGGCATGAGCGTCCTGGTCGCCGGCCTCGGCGACGCCATGGCGGCGACCAGTCAGGTCTCACGGGTCCTCACCTTGGTCCTCACCGACTCCCGCGGCCTACGCAGGGGCCGGCCGCTGGTCGAACTCCTCGGTTCCGAACACTGGGCCTTGAGGATTCCGGTGCCCGGCAGCGATCCGGTAGGCCCCGCCACCGCACTCGCCCTGCGGCCGGCCATCGCCTGGTGGGCGACACGCCTGCTGGCCCTTCCCGGCGCGGCACCGGACGTGGTGCACGCACGTTACGCCGACGACTGCTCGCTGGCCGTGGCAGACGCCGCACGCCGCAGCGGCTCACGTTTCGTGTTCACGGCCACACCGGATCCGCACCGCACCATGGCGGAACGGCACCGGGGAGTGCCGCGCACCTCGCAGGGCGAACCGGCATCGGCACTGCGCCTGGACCTCCACCGGATCTTCGTGGGCGACCGCCTCGTGGCCCGCTCCGACCTGCTGGTCACCATCCCTAGCGGCACCGGCTCCTCGGACCTGTCCGTCCACTTCCCCCAACTCGCCGACGCGCGGGCCACGCGCCGCATCGCCTCTCCGCCGGAGGGAATCCCCCCGTTCACCCCGGGCTCCGACGACGATCACATCAGCGCCGCGCTCCTGGAACGACTGTTCCAGGGCGGGGAGCGCCCCGACGGCATCGACCCCGTGGCACGCGGGATGCGCCTGTTCCTCAGCGTCGGCCGCCTGCACCCCGTCAAGCAGCAGGACCGTCTGGTGGAGTCCTGGCTCGAGTCGGGCCTGCACCACTCGACGGCGATGCTCCTGATCGGCGGATCGGCGGCCGGTGCCACACCCGTCGAGAAGGAGATGCGATCCAAGATCACCAAGCTTCTCGCCGGCCGGCCGGAAGCCCGCCGACACATCGCACTCTGGCCCGCTCTGCCCAACCGCCAGGTCAGAATCCTCGAACGCGCGCTCGCCAGCGGCCGCGAAACCGGCCGTGTCTTGTACGTGTGCCCCAGTGCCAAGGAGGAGTTCGGCCTCGCGCTGCTCGAAGCGATGGACTCGGGGCTCGTCGCCGCCGGACCGCGCCGAGGAGGCGTCCCGCACTACATCCGCGACGGGGCCAACGGGTTCCTGCTCCCTACAGAGTCCACCTCGGCCCTCGCGAAGGGACTGCTCGCGCTTGCCGAGCATTCCGACGGCGAGCTCGCTCGGATCGCAGCCAAGGGTCGCACGAGTGTGGCCGCCCGGTTCTCCGCGTCGGCCATGGCTGAGTCTCTCGCCGCCGAATACGCGCAACTCGCGGCTCTGTGACGCGACGTGGCGGCCGGCAGGCGGCTGGCTCGCTGAGCAGATCCGCGGCCACGCAGCCGGTGCCGGGTCTCGGCCGCCCGGCACCGGGCAGTGCTTCGCGCGGCGTGCCGCGGGAACGAGGCGCGCGGGTACGGAGGCGCGCTCCTGACACAGGATCACGGATCGGCAGCATCCCCGCGCCACGTCCGATTCTCGACCACCGTCGTGGCGGCCCCGGCCCGCTACCCTGCGTGACCTCCGGGGACCGGTGCCGAAGCAGGCGCGCGCCTACCTGCCGAGGACCGTGCAGTTCCTGCTGCCACAGAGCCTCGCAGAGCAGGTCGAGACCCTGGCGCAGGTGGCGTCGGTAGGTTCCGTACGGGAGGCCGAGGCGGCGGTCGGCGACCTACTGGGCGCTGCCCTCCAGTTGGCCGACTGCGGCAGGGCCCGCGGTCAGGCCGGCTGCCCCGGAGCCGAACGGCCCAGCCAGCGACAGACGGCCCACACGGCCGCCGCGAGGGCGAAGCCGTAGGCGGACACCAACCCGTGGCCGTTCTCCTGGGCGAACCACATCGCGAGGCCGAGGGCGGGGACGCCGGCCGCCAAGGCGATCTCCTTGGGGAGGCGGGTGCGGGTGAGGAAGGCGAGCGCGAGGGTGGCGCCGAGGAAGTAGGTGGCGCCGGAGCTGCCGGCGAAGTTGCGAGGGTCGGTGCTGGGGCCGTCGCCAAGGCCGAGCAGGCTGTCGAGGCGACTCGGCAGCAGGACGCCGACGAGGAAGAAGCCGACGGTGAGCGGACCGCCCCAGTACCAGTGGGCGAGCGCGGCGACGGCTGCGAGGGTGACCAGGTTCCACAGCCCGCCGAGGAGGCCGCCGTTCTGCATGAACACCGAGGTGAACTCGCGCCACCAGCCGGACCTGGCGGGGTCCGCGTCAAGCACGTCCATCGCACCTGACCAGACGAGCTGGAGAAGGACGCCGATGACGGCGAGTGCGGCCAGGGTGACCGCCGCCCACGGGAGCGGCCTTCCGCGCAGGGTGTCGCGGCCGACCACCCCGAGCCCGCAGTTGACCATCATGACCATCAGCGCCGCTGTGGTCACGTTGAAGACGATCGCCCCCATGCCTGTCTCTCCCCCGATCGCGGCGCTTTCCAACGCCGTTCGAAAACTTGACGACGCAAAGCTAGCACGGCTTTCGAACAGTGTTTGAAGTAGCTGTACGGTGAGGTTCATGAAGCTCACCAAGGACCGCATCGTCGACGCGGGCATGGCCGTCTTCGCCGAGGTCGGCTACCACAACCTCTCCATGCGCCAGGTTGCCGACCGCCTCGACGCCCACGCGGGCAGCCTCTACTACCACGTCCGCGGCAAGGATGAGTTGCTCGCGCTGATGGCCGACCGCGTCTGCCGACGGGCGTACGACGCCGGCACCGACGCAATGGCATCCCTCCCGGCCGCCGCCACCTGGCAGGACCGCGTCCACGCCCAGGCGACCGCACTGCGCCTGAGCGTCAAACAGCACCCCGGCGGTGCCCAACTCCTGGCCGAGAGCCCCGGCACGCTCAGCACCGGCGCTCTCCTGCTGATGGAACGGCTGCTGCGCACCCTCCTCGACGCCGGTCTGTCCGCCGACCACTGCGGCATCGCCGCCGACACCCTGCTCAGCCACGTCACCGGATTCGTCCTGCAGGAGCAGAACCAGCCGACGGCGCCGCCGCCCGTCACTGGCGAACTCCATGCCGAGCTCTGCGAGCAATTCCCGCTGATCATGGGACCGTTGCTGCCGCGCCTGAGCCAGGACGAGAAGTTCACCCGGAGCGTCCGCCTGCTCTGCACCGGGTTCGCGGCCCTCGCCGGATGAGGGGCACCCGGATCGGGACGGCTCCGTTCGGCGCGCCCCCGCCGGCCACCACGGCTCTGTCCGCCTGACGGGAGACGGGGCCCAGGATACGCCGAGGTCCATCTCGGGAAAGCCTCATCGATCGGCAACCGGCAGAGCCGTCATGGTGTCTTCAGCTCTGACGACGCACGGCCGGTCCCCGCAGGGGCGGCCCCGCCGTCCTGGCGTTCCGCGGGATCCATGCGTTGTCTGTCCTCTCGTTCGTCGCTATGCGGCCATCACTCTGATGGATGGCCTGTTGTCGGTGCTGTCGGATGATGCGTTCGAACTCAGCAGGCGGGAGTCCGCCGGTTCGGGTGTACCTGCGCCTGGTGCTGTAGAAGTCGGCGATCCAGGTGGAGATCTTGATGCGTGCCCCGGTCCGGGTGGCGAACCGGTGCCGGTGGACGTAATCAACCTTGAGCTACGAGTTGAAGGCCTCCGCGGCGGCGTCGCCGAAGCACGAGCCGACCAGCCCCATCCGCCCCATGGACTGGACGACGCCGAGCCGGGCACACAGATCCTGGTAGGCGGCGGACGCGAAGGATCACGCCGTCCACGTTGCCGCCCCGGGTTGCGGCGCCATCTTCAAGGACGCACAAACCAGGGCGGCGTAGTGCCGCTCGCCCATCGCGTAGCCCGGCCAGCCGCGGGAGAGTAGATCGATGACCGTGGCGAGGTAGGGCTTCCCTCGCCGGTGTCGATCGCGGTCATGTCACCGCACCACAGCACGTCGGGCGATACCGCGTCGAAGTGCTGGCCCACCAAGTCACGGGCGGCCTTCCGCTTTGCCCTGCCGGGTCAGTGAACTGCGCTTCTTCGGCTCGCGGCCGTACCAGCCGTTCTCGGCCGTGATCTCGGCGACGGTGTTCACGGACACCCGCCAGCCCTCGGCCGGCCAACAGGTCAATCCTGCTGCTCCTGGTCGAGCCCAGTCCACTCGGCCCAGTGATCCATCAGTGGTCTGCAGATAGGAGGAGTTCTGCAAGCAGGCCGCCGCCGGGTGCGGGGGCGAGCCGGGCGGTTCCGCCGTGGAGTTCGGCGACCCATTTGACGATGGCGAGGCCGGTTCCGGTGCCGCTGCTGGTGGTTCCGGTGACACGGCATTCGAAGACCCGCTCCTGGTCCTCGGCGGGGACGCCGGGGCCGTGGTCTCGTACGGTGATGCGGCCGGGGGTGACGCTCACGTCGACCGGGGTTCCGCCGCCGTGCCGGAGCGCGTTCTCGACGAGGTTGCGGACGGCTTGGGCGAGCAGTTCGGGGTCGCCGTTGACGACGGCGGGCTCGGTGGCGACGGTGACACCGGTGCTGTCCGGCAGTTCCTCGACGGTCTGTTCGACCAGCTGGTCGAGTCGCAGGGGGGTGAGCTCGATCTCTTGGGTGCCGGCCTCGACGCGGGCCCGGGCCAGGAGCCCGGTGACCAGCCTGCCCAGGCGGTCGACGAGGCGGAGGGCCTCGTCGAGGGCGGCGGGCGCTCGGGTGAGGGAGGTGCTGCCGCTCTCGACCACCAGGCGCAGGGTGGCAAGCGGGGTACGGAGCTCGTGCGCGGCTTCGGCGAGGAACTGTTCCTGCTGGTCGAGTCCGCGCAGCGCGGGTCGCATGGCCCGTCCGGACAGGAGGTGCCCGATGGCGGCGGCGGCCAGCACCAGGGCGGCGCAGCCCAGTGCGAGCCGGCGGACGAGGCGGTCGTGGGCGGCCTGGCTCTCGGCGGGGTCGGCTCCGACCAGGACGGCGGCGCCGATCCGGTCGCCGTCCCAGACAGGGGCGGCGGCCCAATGGATCTCCCGCCCGCTGGCCTCCAAGGAAACGAGGACGGTCTCCTGGTCATGCTCGACCTGCTGCCAGATCTCGTCCATCCCGGCCTGGTCGGGAAGAGCGGCGCGCGCGGTAGGTGCCTGACGGATCTGGGGCCGACCGGGCACGGACGCCTGGATGACGGCGAGCCGCTCCGCACTCAGGGCCAGCTCGTCCTCCGCCAGGGCGTCGAGGTGAAGGACGCCCGCGTCGTAGTAGACGGTGCGGGCGAGACCGTCGGCCCGCCGGCTGACGCCGTTGTCGAGATCGTTCGTGCGGGACCGGGCGTCCGTGCGCGAAGCCAGGACGGCAAGGACCAGCAGGCACAGGGCGGTCGTGGCGGCGAAGAGCAGGGTCGTCGCCCACCGGACCCGGTTCAGGCGTGCGACGGCGGGACTGGACGGCATCACAGATCAGCGGCAGGGTCGGCGAGCCGGTAGCCGACACCGCGTACGGTCGAGATGAGCTCGGGTGGGCCCAGTTTGCGGCGCAGCTGGCCTATCAGGACGTCGACGACGTTGGAGAGCGGTTCGGTCTGCTCGTCCCAGCAGCGTTCGATGAGGTCGGTGCGGGTGACCACCTCCCCGGCGCGCAGCATCAGGACCTCCAGGACCGAGAACTCCTTCGCGGTGAGGGTGAGCAGCACACCGTCGCGCCGGACCCTGCGGCGTGGCAGGTCCAGCTCCAGGCCTCCGAAGCGCAGTTCCGGCAGCCGTGCGGGCTGACCGCGGCGGCACAGGGTGCGTACTCGGGCGCTGAGTTCGGCGAGGGCGAAGGGCTTGACGAGGTAGTCGTCCGCGCCGTGCTCGAACCCGGCCACGCGGTCGCTGACCGCGTCGAGGGCGGTGAGCAGCAGGACCGGCAGGGTGGAGCCGGCCTTGCGCTGGGCGGCCAGGAGCGTGAGGGCGTCCCCGTCGGGCAGGCTGCGGTCGGCGACCATGCAGTCGTACGTGTTGACCGCGAGTTTGAAGTCGGCGTCGGCGAGGTCGGTGGCGAAGTCGACGGCGAAGCCTGCCTCGCGCAGGCCGCGGATGATCACGGGGCCGAGTTCAAGGTCGTCCTCGACGACAAGTACACGCATGGCGGGCGAGCTTACTGGGTCGAAAACCACACGAACGCCGGGGTGGTCATGATTGGGGCGTTATGCCCTGCCGTCGAGCAGTGCTGAGACAGTGACCATCTCGCGCAGTCGGTGCCGCGCCTGCCTCATGTTCGCCTCATGAAGCCGCTGGCAGTCTGCGGGCATGGCAAAGATCCGTATTCGTAAGCGCATCATCGGCATGACCGCTGCCGGCCTGGCAGCCACCGTTGTCGCGGTCTACTGCGTCCAGTCCGCGCAGGGCGCGGACTCGCTGGCTGCGGGTGCTCCGCGGGCGGTAGTGCGCGTCGACCAGGTCGGCTACACGCCCGGCGAGGCCAAGCAGGCCTACCTCATGACCTCCGTCTCCGTGTCCAAGGCGTCCTTCCGGGTCCTCGACGCCTCCGGGAAGGAGGTCCTGAAAGGCGAGGTCGGCTCGTCCACCGGGGGATGGAACAGCAAGTACAAGGCCGTCCACACCCTTGACCTGTCTCCTCTGGCCGAGCCCGGCGACTACCGCGTCGAGGTGTCCGGACCCGTCACCGCAGTCTCCCCGATGTTCCGCATCGCCGCGGCGGACGATCTCTTCGGCAAGCTCATCCAGGACAACGTCCGCTTCTTCCAGGCCCAGCGCGACGGCGCCGACGTGGTCCCCACGGAACTGCGCCGCAAGCCGTCCCACTTGGCGGACGGCCAGGCCACGGTCTACGACACCCCCGCCTACGCTGACGACGAGAGCGTGCTGACCGCTCCCCTCAAGCGCGTCGCCGGCCCGATCGACGCCTCGGGTGGCTGGAATGACGCCGGGGACTTCCTCAAGTTCACCCACACCGCCTCCTACTCCACCGCGAGTCTCCTGCTCGCGCACCGCACCACCCCCGTCGGCGGGCAGGAGCTCGCCGCCGAGGCACGCCACGGCCTGGACTGGCTCGACAAGATGTGGGACGACAGGTCGCGTACCCTCTACGTCCAGGTCGGGCTCGGCAAGGGCGACACCGCCGACGGCAGCGGCAAGATCCGCTCCGACCACGATGTGTGGCGCCTACCGGAGGCCGACGACGCCCTCGACGTGAAGCCCGGGGACCCGGACTACCTGATCAAGCACCGGCCGGTCTTCCGTGCGGCACCGCCCGGCAAGCCGATCAGCCCCAACCTCGCCGGGCGCGTCGCCGCGACCTTCGCCCTGGCCGCCCAGCTCGACGCCGCCGAGGACCCCGAGCGGGCCCGCGAGGAACTCGAGAAGGCCGCACACATCTACGCCCTCGCCGACACCAACCCCGGCGAACAGCTGGTCACCGCCTTCCCGCACGGCTTCTACCCCGAGGCCTCCTGGCAGGACGACATGGAGTTCGGCGCCGCCGAGCTCGCCCTCGCCGCCAAGGCCCTGGGGGACGGGCGCGCGGCCGGCTGGACCGGGCAGGCCGGACACTGGGCCAAGCAGTACATCACCTCGGACAGCCTCGGCACGCTCGGGCTGGGCGATGTCAGCGCCCTCGCCCACGCCGACCTCGCCCACCTGCTCGCCGACGGCACGACCCACACGGAAGTGACACGCGAGCAGCTCGCCGCCGACCTCAAGCGCCAGCTCGACGACGGCAGCGCCCGCGCGGCCCGCGACCCTTTCAGGGCCGGCGCCGTCTACACCGACTTCGACTCCGTGCCCCACACCTTGGGCCTGGCCGCCACCGCCCAGCTCTACCACCAGGTCACCGGCGACTCCCGCTACGCCGCGTTCGCCACCCAGCAGCGCAACTGGGCCCTGGGGGCCAACGCGTGGGGCTCCTCCTTCGTCATCGGCGCCGGAACCACCTTCCCGCGCTGCCCCGAACACCAGGCCGCCAACCTCGCCGGCGACCTCAACGGGGACGGCGACATCCTCCTCGGCGGCGTCGTCAACGGCCCCAACGCGGCAGACAAGCTCAAGGATCTCAACGCCTTCCCCACCATGCGCGCCTGCCCGGCCAACCAGGGCAACCCCTTCACCGCCTTCGACGGTCGTGGCGGCGGCTTCATGGACCATGTCGGCGCCTGGCAGACCGTCGAATCCGCGGACGACTTCACCGCCACCGCCCTACTCGCCTTCACCTTCGCCGCCGCACCCCAGGACACCAACACCAAGCCGAGCTGACCGGTATTGGGTGGCTGCGGGACTGTGGGCGAGTTCGGAACGCTGACCCAACGTCCACAGGCCGGGCGTCCTCGCAAGTGCGGCCCCCGGTCCACCACCCCCAGGTACAGGGACATCCGCCGATGCCGGCGACTCCCCCCGACCGAGGCGCCGTCGCACTCTCCTGCGGGCCCGCCCCGCACTCCCTCCGCGCCGCCGCGAGCTGGCCAGCGGACGACCCGAGCAGCTGGCCGTGGTGCGGGTTTACTTCGGCGGCGAGACGTGCGTGCAACTCGGCGAGGAACTCGGTGTTCCGGCCTCGACCATGCGCAGCAGGCTGTACTACGGAGTGCGTTCCCTGCGACTGGTGCTGGAGGAGAACGGATGGTTGGCGCCATGAGTCCGGCCTGTCGGGAGATCCGGCCGGTGCTGGCCGAGTGCCTGATGCTGGGGGTTGCGTCGCCGGAGGCCGCGACTCGGCATCTGGACGGCTGCCGGGAGTGCCGCCGGGAGGCATCCGAAATCCGGGACGTCGTTCGAACGCTGCGACGGGCCTCGCCCGGCAACTGGTCGCCTGCCCGGTACAGCAGCCCACTCGAAGTGCCGCGCCCGCCTGATCTCGGCGACAAGGGCCACCTGGGCATCGCCGAGACAGCTCGCGTCCGCGTCCGCCGCCGTCACCGCCTGCTGCTGGGACCGGCTGTCGTGGCAGCAGCGGCGGTGATCACCACCGCGGTCTGGCTCGGGCGGTGGCCGACGGAACCAAAGCATGATGTCGCCGTGACCCGAGAGGGGCAGATGGTCTCGCACGGATGGGGGACCGAAATTCCCGTGGTACTGACCGGTCTGAATCCCGGTCGGACCTACCGTGTGATGACCGCCGACGCCGCTGGGAACCGCGCCCCGGGCGGCGGCGTGCGTATCTCCGAGGGCGAGACCGTGCACATGAGGATCACGACGGCCCTACCACGCCAGGCCGTAACGGTGGTACTCGTGGAGGACGAGAGCGGCCGGGAGATGGCGCGAATGTCCGTTTCCCCGGCTTCCTGATGACCCCAGCAGCGGACCGTGTCGGACTTCCGGTGAGGTCTGCGCCGACCCCTGTATGTGGCTCGATCCGAAAGACTCCCAGCCCGCCGAACAACCTGCCAACCTATGCGACCAAAGATCAGATTCGCCAACTCCACTGGAAGTAAGCACCGTTGCTCGATACCGGCGCGCGCCCGAAGCCGCTCCAATCTCTCGTGCCGCGCCCTATGGGCGCCGATCAGGTCGCGATCCAGGCATAGGACGCCTTCGGGGTGCGACGCTGCGTCTCGAAGTCGACATAGACCAGGCCGAATCTCTGACTGAACCCTTCAGCCCGTCGGACGGGGTGTCATCGTACCGACCGGGCGATCGCTCCTGCCGACGTCGCACCGCCTCTCGGGAGTCATACCCACCGGGGCTGAACGGGCCCGTCGCGTTCAGCGCCGCCTCGGTGCTCCGCGCGGAATTCCGGGCCAACCACCGTGCGCGTGGATGCCCCTGAGAAACGAGCAACTCCGCACCCTTGTCCACGGCGAAGTGCTCCGGGCACGCGTGTCAGAGACAGCCCTGCACGAACACCGCGGTACGCCAAGGTCAGGCCGGAACAGTTGGGTTGCGACCTCCGGAAGGTGTTCCAGGTGCTCCGGGTCCAGCCGGCTCGCACGCCGGGGAATGCCCAGGTCGTAGGCGTCGGTGGCTGCGCGACAGGTGCCGGGCAAGGGCGTGGGTTCCGGTCGGGCGTCGCCCTCCCCCGAGGGGCGCCGGCTCAGACGGGCCGTCCACGGGATCGCCCCGCCCGAGGGAGGGTTCCGGGCGGGCGTGGGGGCCCGGTGACCGGGGGGGTGTCAGTGGTCGGCGGAGGCGAGACCGCGGGCTTCGAGGATGGGGCGCAGGGCCCGGACGGCGTAGAAGCTGCGGGACTTGACGGTGCCGACGGGGACGCCGAGGACGGCGGCGGCCTCGGCCATCGAGCGGTCCTTCATGTGGAGTTCGACCAGGACGTCGCGGTGGCGGGGCGAGAGTTCGGCGAGCACGACGGCCATGTCGCGGGCGTCCAGCACCTCCTCGTAGGGGTCGTGGGCGCCGGCGTGGCCCTCGGGGGTCTCCCCCGCGACCTCCTGCGGGCGGGCGGACTGCATCCGGAAGTGGTCGATGGCGATCCGGCGGGCCACCGTGAACAGCCACGGGCGGCTGTGCTCGGGGCCGCGGCGGATCGCGTCCGGGTTCTGCCAGGCGCGCAGCAGGGTCTCCTGGACGATGTCCTCGGCCTTGCCCCGGTCGCCGTTGGTGGCGCGCAGCATGGCGCGCAGCAGGTAGCCGCCGTGCAGGCGGTACAGCTCGGCCAGGGTCTGCTGGTCGAGGGTGGCACGTCGCGGCGCGTGGGCGGCGCCGAGGGCGTCCGCGGTGGGTGCGGTCCCCGGGGTGGTGTCCGGGGTGGTGTCCGGTCGTGCGGCTGTCGCTCCGCCGGTCGGCCCGGTGGTGGGGAGGGTGTCCTTCAGGTGAGCAGTAACGTCGATGGCCACAGCGGTAGAGCCCTTCACAACAATCGTCTGCATCGGGCCAGCCGCCTGCATGGCCCACCGTCTTCTGCCGCCCACCGTCGCGGGCCGCCCCAACGTCGCGCCAACGTCGCGCCAACGCGGGTGCCGGCGGGGACGGAGGCACCGGCCCGGGGCGGCGGCGCTGCGGGTCGGCTGCGGCGCTGCCGGGCGTGCGTTTACGCGGGGTTGCGGGGGCGGGTGTCGGCGATGTCCTGCGGGAGGAGGAGGCTCAGTTCGGAGACGTCGGCGAAGTCGAGGCGGCCGAGGCGGCGGGCCTGGCGGGTGATCATGCCTTCGAGGGTCTGGCGGGCGTAGCGGCCGTTGCCGAAGGTGCGGTCACGGGGGACGGCGGCGAAGTGGTGGGCGAGGGCGGCGACGGTCTCGGGGGCGCAGGTGTACCCGGCCTGGTCGGCGTGGCGGCCGACGATGGTGACGAGTTCCTCGTCGGTGTAGTGGCCGAACTCGATCTGCCGGGAGAAGCGGGAGGCGAGGCCGGGGTTGGAGGCGAGGAAGTGCTGCATCTCGTCCTCGTATCCGGCGACGATGACCACGACCTCGTCGCGGTGGTCCTCCATCAGCTTCATCAGGGTGTCGACGGCCTCCTGGCCGAAATCGTTGCCGCCGCCGTTGCGCGGGGTGAGGGTGTACGCCTCGTCGATGAACAGGACGCCGCCGCGGGCCCGATCGAAGGCCTCCTTGGTGAGCTGGGCGGTGTGGCCGATGTAGCGGCCGACCAGGTCGGCGCGGGCGGTCTCGACCAGCTGGCCGGTGGGAAGCACGCCGAGTTCGGCCAGGAGTTGGCCGTAGAGCCGGGCGACGGTGGTCTTGCCGGTGCCGGGCGGGCCGGCGAAGACCAGGTGGTGGCCGATCCTGGCGGTGGGCAGACCGGCCTCCTCGCGGCGGCGGGTCTGCCGGAGCAGGTCGACCAGGTCCTCGACCTGTTCCTTGGCGGCGGGGAGGCCGACCATCGCGCGGAGTTCGGCGAGCAGCTCGGTGCCGTCCTTGCGGGCGGCGGGGTCGGGTCCGGCGGGGGTGACGTCCTCGGCGAGCAGCCGGGCCAGGTCCTCGTCGGAGATCTCGGGGCAGGCGGCGAGGCGGGTGGCCTGCCGGTCCACCATCTCCTCGAAGACCTTCCGGGCGGCCCGGCCGTTACCGAAGTCCTCGCCCTTGGGGAGCCGTTCGAAGAGGGTGCGCAGGGCCTCCCGGGTGTCGTCGGCGAGGGTGTAGCCGTGGTTCGCGGCGGCGCGTTCGACGATGGTGACGAGTTCCTCGTCGGAGTAGTTGGCGAACTCGACGGTGCGGCTGAACCGGGAGGCGAGGCCGGGGTTGGAGGCCAGGAAGTCGGTCATCTCGGTGGAGTAGCCGGCCACGATGACGACGATCTCCTCACGGTGGTCCTCCATCAGCTTGACCAGGGTGTCGATCGCCTCCCGGCCGAAGTCGGGGCCGCTGCCGCCGGAGCCGGCCGAGAGGGTGTATGCCTCGTCGATGAACAGGACGCCGCCGAGCGCGGAGCGGAACACCTCGGTGGTCTTCAGGGCGGTGCCGCCGATGATGGAGGCGACCAGGTCCGCGCGGGCGGTCTCGACCAGCTGGCCGCCGGCCAGCACGCCGAGTTCGGCCAGGATGCTGCCGTAGAGCCTGGCGACGGTGGTCTTGCCGGTGCCCGGCGGCCCGGCGAAGACCAGATGACGGCTCATCGGGAGAGCGGGCATGCCGGCGAGTTCGCGGCGCCGGGCCAGCTTGTTGAGGTTGACCAGCGTGGCGACCTGCTCCTTGACCTCGGCCAGGCCGACCAGCGACTCCAGCACCTCCAGCGGGCCGGGCGGGGCGGCGGGCGGGGCGGGCGCGGCCGGCTCGGCGGGGGCGGCGGTCGGGTCGCCAGGGGCGGGGTCCATCCCGGCCTCGGGGGCGGCCTGGACGGACGACTGGGTGGCGGCGGCGGTGCCGTGCGCGTCGGGCAGGCCGTTCTCCTCGCTGACCAGCTCCTCCAGGGCGAGCCGCTCGCTGGGGACGGTCTGTCGCAGGCCGGAACCCTTGTTGCGGGAGAACGTGCAGCCGGTGAGCCGGACGGCCTCGACGGAGTCCGTGCGGACGCCGTCGCCAGTGTTCTCGGCGGCGGCGACCCTGACCAGGACGGCGCGGGCGCCTGTGCCGAGGCGGAGGCCGTGGCGGCGGTTGCCGATGGCGCGGACCCGGGTGCAGTTCAGGTCGGAGTCGTCCTCGGCGGTGATGCCGTCCTCACCGGAGCCGGTGATCTCGCAGTCCCGCAGGTGTGCGGTGCCGATCCGGCCGACCTGCACGCCGGAGCCGGCCGCGTCGCGCACCACGCAGTCGCCGATCCGGGTGTCGGCGCCGTCGGCGATCCGGATGCCGGAGCGGCCGGCGTCCAGCACCTCGCACTTGTCCAACTGGCCGCGCCCGTCCCGCAGGACGGCCACCCCGTCGCCCTTGGCGCGGTGCACGGCGGCGCGGCGCAGCCGCGGGTTGGCGCCCTCGGTGATCAGCACGCCGGTGCCGACGGCGTCGCGGACCTCCAGCCGGTCCAGGTCGGCGGCGCTGTCGCCGGTCAGCTCCAGGCCGTCGCCCCCGCAGTCCCGGACCACGGTGCGCAGCAGGGTGGGGCCGGAGGATTCGCCGATCCAGATGCCGGTGCCCTGGGCGGCGGCGACCTCGCAGTCCTCGAAGGTGCCGCGGGCGCGGCCGGTGACGTGGATGCCGTGGCCGGCGGTGCGGGCGGTGCGGCAGCGGCGAAGTTCGGGGTCGGTGCCGGCGGCGAGCGCGATGCCGTGGCCGGAGGTGCCGGTGACGGTGCAGTCCTCCAGCACGACCCGGGCGGTGGAGCTGATGTAGACGCCGATGGTGGTGTCGCGGACGTCGGTGCGCAGCAGCCGGGTGGTGCTGTTCTCCTCCAGGGCGATGCCGGGCTTGTCGGTGACGGAGATCTCGCAGTCTTCGAAGGTTCCGCGGGCGTTGCCGTTGGCGCAGACGCCGTTGCCGCGGGCGTCACGCAGCACGCAGTTGCGCAGCAGCGGGTCGGCGCGTTCGCCGATCACCACGGCGGAGCTGCCGAGGTGTTCGACGACGCAGTCCTCGATGACGCTGTTGCCGGTGGAGGTCTCCACCAGGCCGGCGCCGGCCGGGTTGGTGACCCGGCAGCCGCGCATCGCCAGCGAGCCGTCGCCGCGGGTGAGCAGGGCGGTCCAGGAGTTGCCGACCACCTCGCAGTCCTGGAAGGCGGCCTGGCCGCGCGGCACGTCGACAGCGGGCAGTTCCTCGTCCTGACCCTGCAGGATCAGGCCGGTCAACTGCACGGCCTCGGCGGTGACCTGGACCACGCAGCCGCGCCGGGCGGTGATCCGGACGGTGCCGCGGGCCTCGGCGGCGGTGATGGTGACCAGCTTGCTGATCACCAGGTTCTCCTCGTACCGGCCGGGCCGGACCGAGATCACCGCGCCGCTGCGGGCCTCCGCCAGTGCCTCGCCGATCGTGCGGTAGCGGCCGTCCCGCTGTTCCGGGCACACCGTCAGCACGTGGCGCGACATGGCGTGGACTCTCCTCTTCCTGGGTGGGCTGGGCGGGCTGGATGGTGTTGCGAGGGGCCGACGGGTACCGGAGTTCCGTCAGGAGCAGTCGGCCCGGACGGCGGAGGCCGCGTGGTGGGCCTGTTCGGCGCCTGAGCCGAAGTCGACGCCGCGGTCGTGCAGCATCACGGCGATCTTCCCGTTGGTGACGGGGAAGGTTCCGGCGTTGACCCACTTGCCGCGGTTGGCGGTCTGGTCGATGGTGAACGCACTGATGGTGCCCTCGCCGGTGGTGAAGTACCGCTGCACGGTGTAGTAGGCGGGCTTGCCGCCGACGGCCTTCACGTCGCCGTTGTTCGG
This sequence comes from Kitasatospora sp. NPDC048540, assembly GCF_040651175.1. Classification (NCBI taxonomy): domain Bacteria; kingdom Bacillati; phylum Actinomycetota; class Actinomycetes; order Kitasatosporales; family Streptomycetaceae; genus Kitasatospora; species Kitasatospora sp. NPDC048540. The sequence continues at coordinate 51,937 of NZ_JBEZIR010000007.1, read as the reverse complement.
GATGTACACCGAGATCCTGCAGTTGCCGGAGGGGACCGGATTGGTGGTGAACGCCCACAGCACCGACTTGCCGGCGTCCTTGCCGGCGCTGCCGGACATCGGCACCGACACGTACTTGCCGCCGCAGCCCGAACCGGCGTATCCGCCGGTCGTGTTGGTGGTCCAGCCTTTGCTGCCGTCGGTGTAGAAGCCGTTCTGGTCGTAGCCGATGCCCGCGTTGGTGCAGCCCGTTCCGGCGACGGCGGTGAAGGTCGGCGCGGCGGGGGTGGTCTTGTTCGGGACGGGGACGACCGGGGCGCCGCCGCCGGAGGTGGAGCCGCCGCCCGTGCTGCCGCCGGAGGTGGACCCGCCGCCCGTGCTGCCGCCGGAGGTGGACCCGCCGCCCGTACTACCGCCAGTGGCCGTGCCGCCGGTGGTGCCCTGGCGGTTCTGCGAGCCGGCGGCACCGGTGGTCTGGTCGGTCGTGCCGTTCGCACCGCCGGCCCCGCCCGCACCGTTCGTGCCGTCGGTCGGCGAGGCCGAGCTACCGGGGAGCAGCGTCGCGTCGACCGGCGCCGCGACGGCGGTCGGGTCGTTCGGGCCAGGGGTGGGCAGCGGGTCGCCGGGCCCGCTGACCCCGGCGGGCGGCTGGTCGGCCGCGGCGCCGGGGGTCTTCGTGCCGCTGCCGGTCAGCACGAACGGCAGGCCCAGCAGCAGCGCGCCGACGGCGACGGCAGCGAACATCATCGGCTTCTTGGACCGGCGGTGCTCCGGCTCCTCCTGGTCGATCCCGTCCGGGGCTTCGCCGTCGAGGCCGACGGCGGTCGGGTCGGGCATGGGGACGGGGCGGGGCTCCGGCTCGGGCTCGGGCGACAGGAACGGGAACACCCCGGGCGGGATGCGGCGCGGACGCGGGGCCTGCCGGTCGTCGGTCTCCGGATCGGACTCGGGCTCGACAACGGAGACGGCGACGGGTCCGGGCTGCGGCTCGGCGGGCTCGGGCTGCCGGCGCACCGCGTTGGGGCCGGGCAGCACCCGGCCGTACTTCGGTGCGGGCGGTGCCTCCGCCGCGGCCGGCTCGACCGGCCCGTACGAGGGCGCCTCGGCCTCGGCCCCCGCCGCGGCGGCTGCCGGGCCCTCCTCGATCTCCCAGGCGACCGTCGGCAGTTGAATGCCCCCGGGGTCGGCCTGAGAACCGTTTCCACCCGTGTTCGAACCCACCAGATCTCCTCGGCTTCCCCTGCGGTCCTGTCGACGGGAGCGCCCCGCCGATCGGTCTGCGGACGATCCCCCTCCCTCGTTACGGCCCGGACCCGCCCGGCGGTTCACCCGTTCGTGCGAGCGGTCGCGGGACCCGCGATCGGGGGTTCCCGAGTCGCGGACCGGGCTCCGTTCGAACCCCTGGGGCGGGGGGAGCCGTTCGCCTGGTCGGAGAGTCCGGTTCCGGGCTCGGTCGGCGCAAGCGCGAGAGGTTGCCCATGACTTGGTACGAAGGCCCTTGCAGGATCACCGTCGTCGGGGTGGACGCGGACTGGCCGCAACGCATCGTGGTGGACATCCGGCGGGGGGAGACCGTGGTGATCCCCGGCAGGGTCGGAGCGAGCGAGCTCATCGACGACAGCGCTTGCGGCCACGGGTGGGACCTGTCCCTGGAGCACGAGTACGACGGCCTCTGGCGGCCGAACGTCCGTGCCACGCAGGGCAAGTGGACGGACGTGGCCGGCGTCCGCAGCCAACTGGTCTGGAGCAAGGACCACGACTGGCCGAACCGCGCCAACCGCGAACGCAACGTGGTGATCCGGATCGACCGCGCCGAGGCCCGTCGTCCGGCCGCCGATCGGACGACCCGGGCGGTTCCGGTCGGCACCGAGTCCGCGGCGCGGGAGGCCCGGACGATGTCCGCGGTGCCGCGGGGCGGGCTGACGGAGGCCGGGTCCGGCGTGCGGGTGGCCACCAGCGGCGGCGGGTGGGCCGCCGGCCCGGACGCCGCGGCCGGGGGCCGAGCGGTCACCAGCGGCGGCGGGGGCACCGGCACCGGCACCGGCACCGGCACCGGTGGCCGGACGACCGCGACGGACGGGGGCGGGGCCGAGGTGTCCTGGTGACGCGCCGGGATCCGGCCCGGGCCGGAGGCCGTCGGCGGTCCCGGCCGCCCGGAACGCCGCGGAGCAGCCCGCGGCCTACCTGTGCGGGACCGGGCTGCGGCCGAGGGGGCGCCGGGTGTCCGGGTCGGTGCGGCTGTCCTCGCTGAGCCCGCTGAGCGCCTCGGTGAGCAGTTCCCGGGCCTCGTCGGCGCGGCCCTGCTCGATCAGCGCGGTGCCCAGTTCGGTCAGGGTCTTGGTCATGCTGTCGGGCCGGCCGGCCTCCTCGTAGTGCACGAGGGCCTGCCGGTAGGCCGTCTCGGCGGCCGACCAGTGCTTCAGTGCCGCACAGTCCAGGCCCAGTTCGTGCGCGGTCATGGCGGCCAGCAGGTGCATCGGCGGCGAGGGCTGGCGCTCGACCAGTTCCAGCGCGCTGGCGAGGACGCGTCGGCGGGTGCCCACCGCCTCCTCCGCCCGGTCGGACTCACGCAGGCAATTGGCGGCGACGCGCAGCGCCACCAGCCGGCCGATCGCCGCCGAGCGGTTGTCGAGCCGGGCGAACGCGTCCGCCGCCCGCTCGAGGGCGTCGAGGGCCTCCTCGTGGCGTTGCAGGTTGCGCAGACCGGTGGCGAGGTAGACCTGCGCCCAGCCCTGCTGTTCGCGGTCGCCCAGCTCCTGAGCCAACCGCAGTCCTTCGGAGGCCAGTTCGACGCCCCGCCGGTAGCTGTGCAGGCAGGTGACGTACGTCCAGGCGAGGTAGTTGACGTGCACGGCCTCGGCCTGCCGGTCGCCGAGCGCGCGGGCCGCGTCCACCGAGAGCTGGAACACCTCCTCCCAGATGCCCCAGCTCATGAGCCGGTCGGAGAACCAGTGCACGGCCTCGGCGGTGTCGATCACCTCGCGGTGGAGCCCGGTCCGCTGCGCCACGTGCAGGGCGGCCAGCCAGTCGGGGTGCTCCCGTTCCAGCCACTGTGCCGCCTCGGCGGTCCCGGTGTCGTCCTCGGCGTGCTCGGGGTCGAACCGCAGCCCGCAGGCGACGGTGCGGCCGAGCAGCAGGCGGGCGGCCCGGTCACGGGCCTGCGCCACCTCCTCGGCCGTCTCGTCGACGGTCAGCCGCTCGCCGGCGCAGAGCCGTATCAGGTCGTGCAGCCGGTAACGGTCCGCGCCGAGCGCCTGGACCAGGCCCGCGTCGGCCAGTTGCTCCAGGAACAGCTCGGTGCGGCCTTCCGAGAGGCCGGTGTGGGCGGCGGCGACGGCTGCCGTGAAGTCCGGTCCCGCCGTCAGGGCGCACCGCCGGAGCACCAGCCGGGACTCGGCGGGCAGTCGCCGGTAGGACAGTTCGAAAGCGGGGCGGATCGCCAGGTCGCCGGTCTGCAGCAGGTCCAGGCGGTTCTCCTCCGCGGCCAGTTGGCGCACCAGGTGGGCGACGGTCTGCTGCGGCCGGGCGACCAGTCGCTGCCCGGCGATCCGCAGGGCCAGCGGCAGGTAGCCGCACAGCCGGGCCAGCTCTGCGGTCGCGTCCGGTGCGGCCCCGATCCGCTCGCGGCCCGCGATCCGGGCGAGCAGGTCGGCCGCCTCGGCCGCGGTGAGCACGTCCAGGCTCAGCCGACGCACCGACTCCAGCCCCGGCAGCAGGTTACGGCTGGTCACGATGGTCACCGTGGGCCCGGAGCCCGGCAGCAGCGGCCGTACCTGGCCTTCGTCGGCGGCGTCGTCCAGGACCAGGAGCAGCCGCCGCTCGCGCACCAGAGCCCGGTAGAGCCCCGCCCGTTCCTCCGCCCCGACCGGCACGGCCGCGTCCCGGACCCCGAGGGCGCGCAGCACCTGGCCGAGGGCGTCGTGCGCGGACAGGGGCTGCGCGGACATGCCGCCGAGGTTGAGCGAGAGCTGGCCGCCGGGGAAGCGCCCGGCGAGGAGGTGGGCGGCGTGCAGGGCGAAGGCCGTCTTGCCGAGCCCGGGCTGGCCGTTGACGAGCACCACGCGGGGGTGCGCGGGCAGCTCCTCCGAGGCGAGGGCGACGAGTTCGGCGAGGACGTCCTCGCGGGCCGTGAAGTCGGCGATGTCGCGGGGCAGGGCGAGGGAGCTCTGCCCCACGCCGACGGCGGGCGCCGGGAGCGCCGGGCTGCGGTCCTCGGCCGGGGTGGGTTCGGGCCGCACGCTGCGCGGACGCCCGGACTGGGCGGCCCGGTCCAGCGCCCGGGCCCGGTCGTCCGCGAGGTGCAGGGCGGCGGCCAGCGCCCGGACGGTGCGGCGCTGCGGCCCGCGGGTGCGGCCGCGCTCCATGTCGCCGAGGGCGCGCAGGCTGACACCGGCGGCTGCGGCGAGCTCCTCCTGGGTCAGACCCGCCGCCGTCCGGTACCCGGCCAACAGCCGGCCGAACTCGCCCACGTCCGTCCTGCTGCCGTCCCCAGCCACCATGCCCCGTCCCCCGCTCATTCGCTCATCCGCTCACGCCGTGCCCGCACGTGTGCTCGTGTTCGGCACTTCTGCCTGAACAGGCAGAAGTATCCATGATCGCGATACGTACCCGGCGCCACCTGCCGTCCGGGGCCGCGCCGGCCCGGGGCAGATCCGGCGGCGCGGGCGTTCTGCCTGCAGAACCGCCGGCGGTTCCTCACCCGGTTCTGCCTCTTCCTCTCCAGAACTGCCGGTACCAGGGTGCCGAGGGGCGCACGGGGCCGCGCCGCGGCGGGTGGGGGCGGGTGGGGGCGGCTGGGGCGGACCGGCTCAGCGGGCCGCGGTCGGTGCTGCGGCCCGCCGAGGGGGCACGGGTCCCTCGATGCCCCGGCCGATCACGCCCATCAGGTCCGCGAGCAGTTCGTGGGCGCGCTTCTCGGCCGCGGGAACGCCGGCGGTCCGGCCCAGGGCGACCGAGAGCCGGGCGGAGGAGATCGCCGCGTCGCGCCGACCGAGCACGTGCAGGGCCCGGGCGCGGCTGTGGAGCGCCAGGACGGCCGCGGCGTCCTCGGATCGGGTGGCGGCGGCTCGGACGGCCTCGTCGGCACGGGCCAGGGCCGGACCCGGTTGCCCGGACAGGACCAGGGCGTCGGCGAGGCCGGTCAGCGCGGGCACCAGCAGGTGGGCGGTGGCCGGGGTCCGGGCGGCCTCCACCAGGTCGACGAGCATGGGCAGCGCCCGGCAGTGCTGCCCGGTGCGCAGCAGCGCGGCGGCCACCCGGCTGCGGCAGTCGTGGCGCAGGACCTCGTCCCTGGCCCGGTCGGCCGCCTCGATCGCGAGGTCCAGTTGGACGGCAGCCGCGTGGTGGGCCGCCCGCACGGTGTGGAGGACGGCAAGGTCCGTGCCGAGCCGGGCGACGGCCGCGTCGTCGTTCCCGGCCCGGGCCGCGCGCAGTCCGGCCTCGGCGACGGTCCGCCAGTGGCACCGGTCGTGGTCGGTCTCCTCGTGGAGCAGGGCGGTGCGGTGGGCGAGCCACCAGGTACCGGGGGCCGGGCCGTTGCGCTCACCGAGGAGCACGAGGGCGCGCAGGCTGCCCTCCTCCTCCTCGAAGGCGCCCCTGATCGACGCCGGCCCGCCGTCCGCCGTGCACGCGGCCGTCCACTCGGCGGTGACGTCCAGGTAGTGGTCCATCAGCCGGTCGAGGGCGGCGGACCGTTCGTCCCGGCCGAGCTCGGCGGCGTACCGGGCGGCGTAGCGGCGCACCGATTCGCGCCTGCTGTAGCGGCCGGGGGCCGCCTCGTCCAGCAGGTGGACCGCGTCCAGTTCGGCCAGCAGGGTGCGGGTGGCGGTGCGCGGGGTGCCGGCGAGGGCGGCCGCGGCTCCGGTGTCGATCACCTTTCCGGGGTGCAGGCCCAGCAGTGCGAACAGCCGGGCCGCGGGGGGAGCCAGAGTCCGGTGGGTCCGGTCCAGGGCAGCGACCAGGCCGGCCGGGGCACCCGCCGGGCCGGCACCGACCCCCGAGAGGACCGTCAACCCCGCCTCCGGGTCGGCGAGTTCATGGGCGAGAGCGCCCGCCGACCAGTCCGGCCGGGCGGCCAGCCGGGTGGCGGCCAGGCGCACGGCCAGCGGCAGGCGCTCGCAGTGTTCGACGAGTTCGGCGACCGCGCCCGGGTCGTCCTCGACCCGGTCCGGCCCCCAGGCACGGGCGAGCAGCGTGACGGCGTCCTCGTGGGTGAGGGCACCCAACGGCACCGGGACGCCGCCCTCGTGGACCAGCAGGCGGTGCAGTCGGCTGCGGCTGGTGACGACGGTGACCGGGGTCTGCTCCGCGCCTTCGGCGCCGGGCGGCGGCGGGTCGGGCAGGAGGGGGAGGATCTGCTCCCGGGAGGCCGCGTCGTCCAGCAGGACCACCATCCGCCGGCCGGCGACGAGTTCGCGGTAGCGGCGGGAGCGTTCGGCCGTCGACGCGGGGAGGTCGTCCGGCGCGACGCCGAGCGCGGTGAGGAAACCGCCCAGGACGTCCGCCGGTTCCCGTGGCCCGCCCGGGTCGAACCCGCCCAGGGCGGCGTCCAGGACGCCGTCCGGGAAGTTCCCGGCCCGCTGCGCGGCCCAGTACCGGACCAGGGCGGTCTTGCCCGCCCCCGCCGGGCCCGTGACCAGGACCGGGCGGCCGGTCCGGGCAGCGGGCAGCGCCTCGTCCAGGCGGGCGAGTTCGAGGCTGCGGCCGCAGAAGCGGCGGTCGGGCACGAGGGGCCGGGCGACCGGCGGCGTTCCCGCGCCGTGCGGCCCGGCCCCGGGCGGCCCGGCGGGGCGGACCGGCATGCGGTCGAACCGCTCCCGCGCCTCCATGTGCTGCCCGTCCTGCTGCAGGCAACGCACCAGCAGGACGGCCAGGGTCCGCCGGGACTGGTGGGCGTCGGCGGCCCCGGTCAGCGGGGCGACGGCCTCGCCGCCCCGGCCGGCCCGCAGCAGGGTCTCGGCCAGCCGTTCCAGCGCGTCGAGCCGCAGGCCGGTGAGGTGCGGGAGCTCCCGTTCGCGCAGCCGGACCGAGCCGCAGTCGGCGAGCGCGGGCCCGCGCCACAGGTCCAGCGCGGTCCGCAACTTCGGCAGGGGGCATTCCCGGGCCGCCGCGGCGGGGCCGACCGGCTCGCCCGGCAGTGCCGCCGTCTCCTCGCAGAGGCGGGCGAAGCGCAGGGCGTCGACCCGCTCGGGGTCACCGGCCAGCAGGTATCCGGAGCTCCGGGTCTCCAGGGCGAACCCCGGCCCGTCCAGCAGTCGGCGCAGTGCGGCGACATGTCCCTGCAGGGCTGCCCGCGCGGTGGGCGGCGCGGCGCCGTCCCAGACCAGTTCGATCAGTTCGCCGGTGGCCACGGTCCGGTTGAGTTTCACGGCCAGGGCACTGAGCAGCGCCCGCCGTTTCAGTGCCGAGGGCGTCACGACGGCGCCGTCCGGCCGTCGTACGACCATCGGCCCCAGCAGATCGATGTGCACGCGCCTCTCCCCCGTGCCGGGTCCTGACCGGCCTCCCGCGACACGTCCGCCCGCCGTGGCCCCCGCCGGTCGCTCCCGTGCCCGCCGCGTCGACCGGCGGGGCCGGACGATGACACATCCCGGACAAGTACGCACACTACACTGCGTCCCCCGGCGCCGACCTGTGGCGCCGGGGGTGTGGACGGAGGGGGTGCGGGGTGCGGATCCGGCTGCTCGGTCCGGTGGAACTGCGGACCGAACCGGTCGGCTTCACCACCGTGTCGGGGGCCCAGCGCCGGGCGGTGCTGGCGCTGCTGGCGCTGGAACTCGGACGTGTCGTGCCGGTGGAGCGGCTCTGCGAGGTGCTGTGGGGCGACCGGCCGCCGACCAGTGCGCGGGCCGCGGTGCAGGGGCACGTCGCCGCCCTGCGCAAAGTCCTCGTCGACACCCCGTTCGGCCTCCACACCCGGGCCGGCGGCTACCTGCTGACCGGGTCGGCGGACGACGTGGACGCGCTGCGTCTGGAGGCGCTGGCGGCCCGTACCGCGGGACACGCCGACGCAGCCGGCCCGGTCGACGACGCCGGGGCCGTGGCCCTGCTGGAGGAGGGCCTGCGGCTGTGGCGCGGCGAAGCCCTGGCCGACCTCCCCGACACCCCGCTGCGCACCGCTCTGGTGGACCACCTGAACCGGACCCGCACCGACGTGCTGCTCCGCTGGGCCGCGCTGCAGCTGCGCCGGGGCACCGGGGCGGCCGCCGTCGCCGTGCTGGAGCAGCATGTGCGGACGGACGGGCTGCGGGAGGAACTGGTGGCGCTGCTGATGCTCTGTCTGCACCGGGCCGGACGGCCGGCGGACGCGCTCACCGTGTACCACCGGACCCGTCGGCGGCTGGACCGCGAACTGGGCATCCGGCCCGGCCCGGCCCTGCGGGCCGCACTTGCCGAGGTGCTGGCCGACGACGGCCCGGAGCGGCCGGCCGCAGCCGCGGCCCCGGCCGGGCCCATCGTGCGCATCCCCGACCGGCTACCGCGCCGGACGGCCGGGTTCGCCGGGCGGCGGGCGGAACTCGACCGGCTGGACCGGGCCGGCCTCCCCGAGCGCACCGCCGGGGGCCCGGTCCTGGTGACCGGGCCGGCCGGCATCGGCAAGAGCGCGCTGGCCGTCACGTGGGCGCACCGGGCCGCCGCCCGTTTCCCCGACGGCCTGCTCTACGCCGACCTGCGCGGCCTCACCGAGTCCGGCCCGGCCCGCCCCGAGGACGTCCTCGCCGATTTCCTGCACGCGCTCGACGTCCCCGCCGGGGCCGTTCCCGCGGACCGCGCCGACCGGGCCCGGCTGTTCCGCGAACGCACCGCCGGCCGGCGGCTGCTGGTGGTCCTGGACGACGCCGACAGCGCCGACCAGGTGGTCGATCTGCTGCCTCAGGACCCCGGCTGCGTGGCGGTCGTCACCGGCCGGGGGCCCCTGCAGGACCTGCCCGCCCTCGACGGGGCCGTCGTGCTGCAGCTGGCCGAACTGCCGCAGGACGACGCCCTGCTCCTCCTGGAACGTGCCCTGACTCCCGAACGGGTGCACGGTGATCCGCGGGCCGCCGCCCGCCTCGTCCGGCTGTGCGACGGGCTGCCGCTCGCGCTGCGGATCGCGGCAGCCCGGCTGGCCACCCAGCCGGGCTGGTCGCTGTCCGCATTCGCGGACGAACTCGCCGACGAACAGGCGCGGTTGACAGCCCTGAGCACGGACAGCGCGTTCGGTGTCCACAGCCGGCTGCACCTGACGCACCGTCGGCTCTCCGCACCGGCCGCCGACCTGCTCGCAGCCCTGGCCGCGCACCCCGGCGACCGGGTCGACGCCCTCACGAGCGCCGCGCTGCTCGGCACCGACACCCCGGCCGCCCGCCGGGCGTTGGACGAGCTGGCCGCCCACCACCTGCTCACCGGCACCGGGCCGGGGCGCTACGGCCGGGCTCCCCTGGTGCGCCCGTTCGGCGCCGGGCTGCTCGCCGAACGGGCGGAGCCGCTCCGGCGGCTGCCGAGCGAGCGGCTGGCGGACTACTTCCTCGCCGTCCTCCGGCGCTGCGGACGCTTCCTCGACCCCTGGCAGGAGGGGGCCGGGCCGCCGGCGCACCCGCCGCAGGCACTCCCGGCCATCGCCGACATACGCACCGCGCTCGACTGGTTCCGCGCCGAGGAGCCCACCGTCCGCGCACTGGCGGACACGACCGCCCGCACCGATCCCGGACGCGCCTGGCAACTCGCCCTGTTCAGCGGGGCGCTCTACCACGGCCTCGGCCGGTTCACCGCCTGGCTCGACTGCGCCGACGTCGGCCGGAGGGCCGCCGAACGGTGCGGCGATCCGGTGCCGGTCTCGCTGCTGCACACCTGCCGGGCCCAGGCACTGGTCGCGCTGGAGCGGCCGCACGAGGCGGCCGAGGCGGCGCGCCGGGCCGTCGCGGCCCTCGACGCGGCCGAAGGCCCCGGGGCCGCGGCCGCCCGCATCCGGTCCCTCGCCACCCTCGGCCTGGCCACCGGGCTGGTCGGCGAGCGCGCCGAGGCCGAGCGGCTCACCGCATCCGCACTCACCCTCGCCCTCCCCGCGGGCGAGCGCCGCCACCTGGTCGAGGCAAAGGTGCACCAGGCGCGGGTCTGCCTGGCAGCCGGTGACCCGGAGGGCGCGCGGCGCCGCTCGTGGGAGGCCCGGGACCTGCTGCCGCCCGTGCCGCTCACCCGGATCCACCTCTGGTGCCTGCTGACCGAGGCGCAGACGCTCGCGCCGACGCTCCGCGACGAGACCGCCGACCTCGTCTGGCACCGGCTGCTCGCCACCTGCGGGGAAGCCGGCCTGTTGGACCTCCACGCGGCCGCCGAACGGTCGTACGCCGCCCACCTGACGGCCCGCGGCCGGGCCCGGGAGGCCGACCGGCGGCTGCACGCGGCGCTCGGCCACTTCCGCGCCGAGGACCGGCGCGGAGGCGGCCCGAGCGAGATCACCACGGGCCTGGCCGCGGCCCTGGGGCTCGACCCGGCGGACCGGCCGGCGCAGGGCTGAGGGGCGCCCGCCGGCCCCGGTCGCCGTCGGCGACCGCGCACACCTCACTCCCCGGCGGGCCGTCCCGGGCGCCGGCCGCGTCCGCGGGCGCGGGGGGCGGCGGCGGCCGCCGCCGCGACCGCGGCCGAGCCGCCGAGGGCCGCGAAGGCGATGAGCAGGGCCTGGGTCGGGGCGTGGGTGGCGGGGCGGGCCGGCGGCATGACGACGGCGGCGGCGGGGGGCGGGGTACCGGACGCAACCTCGGCGAACCGGGTGACGGCGGAGACCGGGTCGACGGTGCCGTAGCCGTACCTCGGGTCGGCGCTGCGGTAGGCGGTGCCCTCCAGGCGCTGGGTCAACCGGTCGACGGTGAGGTCGGGGCGGTAGCCGAGGACGAGGGCCGCCGTGGCGGCGACGAAGGCGGTGGCGAAACTGGAGCCGGTACCGATGTAGTAGCCGCCCGGGCCGGGCCCGGGTCCGGTGACGGCTTCGCCGGGGGCGGCGAGGTCGACGCGGCCCCCGACGGCCGTGGACGAAGCGCCGGGGAGGGCGCCGCCGGGCGCGAGACCGCGGACGGCGAGGACCTCGGGATACGCCGCCGGGTAGGCGGGTGCGGGCTCGGCGGTGCCGGACGGGGCGGCGTCGGGGGCCGCCGGGGCGACGATCAGCGCGCCCTTGTCCCGGGCGGCCCGGACGGCAGCGGCCAGCGCGTCGTTGCCGGCGGGCAGTGCCACGGCGACCGCGAGGACCCGCGCGCCCCGGTCGACGGCTGCGGTGATCCCCCGGGCGAGGAGGTCCGGCGAGGAGGCCCCCGTCCCGTCGGTGACCGAGACCGCGAGGATCCTGGCCCGCGGCGCGAGGCCCGCGAATCCCGTTCCCTCCCGCCGGTCGGCGGCGATCAGGTCGGCCAGGAAGGTGCCGTGGCCGACGCAGTCCTGCGCGGGATCGGCGCCGCCGGGCAGCGGGGCGCGGTCGAGGCGGCCGGCGAGCAGGCCGTTCCCGTCCTCGACCCCGGAGCCGAGGACGGCGACGGTGACGCCCTCGCCCTGGCTGAGCGGCCACACCCGGTCGGGCCGCAGGAAGGCCTGCGACCACGGGGTGAGCTGAGTGCCCCTGGTGGACCGCGGCAGGCATCCGTTCTGCCCGTCCTCGGCGTCGCGCCGCTGCTGGGTGACGCCGGGCAGGGCGTCCGCGGTGTCGGCGGCCGCACCGGCCGCGGCCGGCAGCAGCAGGCCGACGGCCAGGAGCAGCACCGTGCCGCGCGCCGCGGTCCGCCTCCCCGAGTGGGGGGCTGCTCCGGTCGGGCGGGACGAGCCGGGCCCGCGCTGCTCCGCGCGGACCGTCGGCGCCGGACGCGGCATGCCGGGGTTCCCTTCGTCGGGGGTCGGGAGGTGCAGGTGGCCGGGTCGCCGCCGGCGGGGATGCGGGTGGGCTTGGCGGGCGGGGCGGCCGGTGGCTCCGGCCGTTTCAGGACCCGACGGTCCAGACCGCTTCCCGGGGCTCCTCCTGCGGAGCCAGCACGAACGCGACCGCCTGCTCGACGGTCTCCGGGGAGGGCTCCGCCCACGGGCCGTCGCCCTGCGCACGGACGTGCGCGAGCAGGTCCGGGTCCGGCGCCAGCCCGTACTCCTGGAGGTAGTACGTCACCGTGTCGGTCCAGATCCACCGGCCGTCGGTGCGGAAGCCCATCGGCACGACGGCCCGGCGGCCCGGGTCGACCACGTCGTCCATGAGCATCGTGGTCAGCAGCACCGGCGCCCCTGCCCGCAGGTAGCGGGCCACCGCCTCGCGCCCTTCGACCTCCTCGAGCCGCGGCCGGTCGGGCGCGAAACCGGGACCGGTCGCCGGGTCCACGCTGTCGAACACCGCCGCGAGCCGGAACCCGTCGTGCACTTCCCCGCTCATGCCGTCCTCCTCCTGCCGATCCCTGGTCCGTACACCCAGTCCGACGGGCGAACGGGGCCCCGGGGTTCACCGCACCGGGAGCGGCTGCCGCGCGCCGCGGGCGAGCAGGTAGCGGGCGGGGTCGGACGGCCCGATCCGGCCGGACGGGGGTACGGCGTCACGGCGCGCCAGCCGTTCCTCCAGGCGGCCGAGGTCCGGGCGGACCCCGCCGGCCTCGTGCAGCAGGACCCGGGGCGGGCGTCCCGGTCCCGGGTCGGACGGCCGCATGTCGAGCACCTCGAAGCCGGTGCCCGGCAGGAGGACGACGGCCGGCGGCTCGCCCGGGGCGCCGAAGACGGAGCTGCGGCGGCCGGTCAGCGACCAGTTGACGAACTCGACGCCGGCGCCCGGGCCGAGTGCGGCGTCCGGGACCGCCGGGCCGGCCACCGGCGCCCGCTCGACCAGGACCCTCCCGGGGACGTACGCGCCCGGGTCGCACCCCGTAACCAGCACGCCGCCGTAATGGCTCGGCAGCCGGCGCAGTCCGGCGGCCAGGCAGCGCAGGTACGGGCGGTGCACGCCGGGGGCTCCGGAGCGGGCCGCCGCCAGGAGTTCGGCGCGCGGGGCCAGCGGGGTGCAGTCCTCGTGCCGGAGGAGCACGGCCACCGGTTCGGGCGACGGGTCGACGGTCTCTGCACGGAAGCGGAGGCTCGGCAGGCGGGACGCGGGCGGGCCCGGTCACTCCTCGCCCTCCTCCTCCACCGCCAGGTGTCCGGTCTGCACCTGGACGGTCCGCCGCCGGGTGATGTAGTGCCCGCGCCCGGCGGCGAGCTGCCGGGGCTTGAAGTTGCCGAACAGGTAGCCCTCCGACGGCGGGCAGGACATCAGCAGCGCGGGCGAGTTGACCTCCTGGAGCTTGCGCAGCAGGGGGTCCGAGAGCGCCCGGCCGATGCCGTTGGCCCCCCGTACGACGACCAGGTGCAGGCCGATCTCGGCGCCCTGGGAGAGGTACTCCAGCAGGGCGGCGAAGGGGTGGTTGCCGCTGCCGGAGCCCACCAGGTCGTAGTCGTCGACCAGGACGAACAGTTCCGGGCCGGTCCACCAGTCGCGCAGCCTGAGCCGGGCGGGGGTGATGTCGGCCGGCGGGACGCGGTTCTTCATCGCCCGGGACGCGCCGTCGACGATCTGGCGGAGCTTGTCGACGGCGACCGCGTAGCCGAGCCGGTACTCCTCTGGCACCGCGTCGTAGAGGCCGCGCCGGTAGTCGACCAGCATGATGCGGGCCTCGGAGGGCGTGTAGGCGGCGGTGATGGAGTCGATCATCAGGCGCAGCAGGTTGGTCTTGCCCGATTCGGTGTCGCCGACGACCAGGAGGTGCGGGTTCTCCTCGAAGTCGTGCCAGAGCGGGGAGAGCTCGGTGTCCTCCAGGCCGATGGCGACCCGCAGACGCCCCTGGGGCGCCGGGAGGAGTCCGGCGTCCAGGCTCAGCGGGAGCATCCGCACCTCGGGGGCGCGGGGGCCGCTCCAGTGCGCGGCGACCGCGTCGACCAGGTCGGCGATGCCTTCGCCGAGGTCGTCGGTCCGCCCCGAGCCGTCGATCCTGGGCAGTGCGGCGAGGAAGTGCAGCTGCTCCTCGGTGAGGCCGCGGCCGGGGAGTTTGGGGACCTTGGTGGCGGCCCGCATGTTGATCATGGAGTCGACGGCGTCACCGAGGCGCAGCTCGAACCGGGTCTGCAACTGGTCGCGCAGGCCTCCGGCGATCTCGCCCCAGCGGGTGGTGCCGACGACCAGGTGGACCCCGTAGTTGAGGCCGCGCTGGGACATCAGGGTGAGCGGCTGGACCAGGTCGTTGAACTCCTGGCGCAGGGTGTTCCAGCCGTCGATGACCAGGAAGACGTCGCCGTGCTGCTCCTCCTCGGGCAGGCCGCCCGCCGCCCGGCGACGGCGGAAGTCGGAGACCGAGTCGATGCCGAGTTCGGCGAAGTACCGCTCCCGGCGGGTGATGACCGTGTTGACCTCGGCGACGGTGCGCAGCACCCGCTCGCCGTCGTGCCGTCCGGTGACGCCCCCCACGTGCGGCAGGCCGCGCAGGGTGGAGAGCGTGCCGCCGCCGAAGTCGAGGCAGTAGAACTGGACTTCGGCCGGGGTGTGGGTGAGGGCCAGGCCGGCGATCAGGCTGCGCAGCAGCGTGCTCTTGCCGCTCTGCGGGGCGCCGGCGACCCCGACGTGACCGCCGGCGCCGGCCAGGTCCGCGGTGAGCAGGTCGCGCAGCTGCTGGAAGGGGCGGTCGACCACGCCCAGCGGCAGCCGGAGGGTGCCGTGGCTGCCCGGGTACGCGGTGGTGAGTCCGCGCCCGGGGTTCGGGACGAGCGGGGGCAGAAGTTCGTCGAGGGTGGGCGGGACGTCCAGCGGCGGCAGCCAGACCCGGTGGGCGGGCGGGCCGGCGTCGTGCAGTCGGCCGCTGGCGACCTCCAGGAGCGAGCCGACGGGGCCCTGCTCCTCCGGCGGTTCGACCGGGGCGCTCTGCGGCCGGCGGGGCATCACGTAGTCGGTGCCGTAGGCGACCACCTGGCCGGCGATCGCGGCCTGCCGGGCCGCGCTGCGCTTGGGCCGGTACGGGCCGGAGACGTAGGCGGCCTTGAACCGGGTCAGGGTGGAGATGTCGCTGCGCAGGAAGCCGTTGCCGGGTTGGGAGGGCAGCTGGTAGGCGTCGGGGACGCCGAGGACGCCGCGGCTCTCCATGGCGGAGAAGGTGCGCAGGCCGATCCGGTAGGACAGATGGGACTCCAGCGCGCTCATCCGTCCCTCGTCCAGACGCTGCGAGGCGAGCAGCAGGTGGACGCCGAGGGAGCGGCCGAGTCGGCCGATCATGATGAAGAGCTCCATGAAGTCCCGGTGCGCGGACAGCAGTTCGCTGAACTCGTCGACGACCACGAAGAGCGTGGGCAGTGGCCGCAGCTCGGTGCCGGCGGCCCGCGCGGTCTCGTACTCCAGCAGCGAGGCGTAGCCGGCGTCGCGCAACAGCTCTTGGCGCCGGACGAGTTCGCCGTGCAGCGCGTCGCGCATCCGGTCGACCAGGGAGGACTCGTCCGCCAGGTTGGTGATCACCGCGGAGGTGTGCGGCAGGGTGTCCAGGCCGAGGAAGGTGGCGCCGCCCTTGAAGTCGACCAGGACGAAGTTGAGCACCTCGGAGGAGTGGGTGACGGCCAGCGCGAGCACCAGGGTGCGCAGCAGTTCCGACTTGCCGGAGCCGGTGGCGCCGATCAGCATGCCGTGCGGGCCCATGCCCCCCTGGGCGGACTCCTTGAGGTCGAGGTCGACGGGGCGTCCGTCGGGGCCGAGCCCCAGCGGCACGCGCAGCCGCTGCGCGATGCCGCGCTGCGCCCAGAGCGCCTCGACGTCCACGGTGTTGAGGTCGGCGATGCCGAGCAGGGCGGTGAGGTCGAAGTCGGTGGCGAGCGGTTCGGCGGCGTCGACGCCGTCGGCGATCCGGTAGCGGGCGAGCCGGGCCGCGAGCCTGGTGGCGGCGGGCAGGGCGAGGGCGTCGGGCCGGCCGAGGTCGGTGACGACGTCCTTGCGGTTGCTGTCCGACCCGACCATGGCGAGCCGGCCGTCCTCGATCCGCAGGCGCAGGGTGGTCCGGGCCGGGGACCAGTCCAGGGTGTCGGCCAGGTCGACCAGGACGGCGTTGCGGTACCCGGCGAGGGCCGCCCGGCTCCCGGTGTGCGCGCCGGGACCGTCGAGGACCACGACGGTGAAGGGTTCGTCGCGTTCGGGCGTGGCGTCCGGTTCGAACCCGGGCCGGCCGGTGAACTCCTCGCCGAGCAGCTGCTCGACCTCGCCGAGGCTGCCCGCGACCAGCCGGACCGGCCCGGCGCCGTCCGTGTCGGTCGCGTGCAGGGCGTGCGGCAGCCACTTGGTCCACTCCCAGTCCGCCCGCTGCTCGGCGGCGGTGACGACTGCGACGGTCAGCTCGTCCGGGCCGTGCACCACGGCGAGTTGGGCGAGCACAGCGCGCACCATGGCCCGGGCGGCCGCCGGGTCGTCGGAGCGCAGCAGCACCTGGGCGAAGCCTCGCAGGTGGATGGCCATCGGCTGGTCGTCGACGGTGCCGTAGGCGTGGATGAAGCGGCGCAGCGCGTGGGCGCACAGCGGCTCCAGGTCCTCGACCGGCTTGGTGGCGAGCGGGGCCAGCGGGGTTGCCAGGCGCTGCGCGCCGAGGCCGATCCGGACGTCGCTGAAGTCCGGGTGAGTGGGCCGGCGCTCCCACAGCCGGCTGGTGCCCACCAGCGTCCACAGGTCCTCGGGGGCCGGGTGGCGCCAGGCGAGCGCCCGGCGCTGCGCGTCGATCGAGCGGCGCACCTGGCGGCGCATCTGGGAGAGGTAGCGCAGGTAGTCGCGCCGCTCGGCGCGCAGTTGCTGCTTTCGGTCGCTGGAGCCCCGGATCAGCTGGGTGAGGAGCATGCCGACGGCGGAGAGCGCCATCATGCCCATCGCGAGGTAGCTGAGTGCGCCGCCGCCCTGGCTGCCGCCGGGGTGCAGGAACATGAAGACCATCGACAGCGAGCCGAGCGCCATCGGGGCCATGCTGATCATGCTCGACAGGCCGCTCTGCTTCTCCGGCAGGCCCGGCGGCTCCTGCAGCTGGACCTCGCCGTCGGGCATCGCCGGCCCCGGCCGCCGGGGCTTCCGCTTGATCAGCACCACACCCACCCGGGCCTCCTCACCGCCGTCGCCGTCTCCCGGACTGACGGACGGCGGGGGGCGCCGGGTTCATCCGGGGTGAACACCCCGCGCCCGACCGGCCGTTCTCCGGAGCGGAGACCGAGTGCGCCCGAGTGCGGGGCGCACCCACCGAGCCGGAGGACAGGCATGAGCAACAGTGTCGTCGCAGGACTGTGCCGACTGAGGTTCCACGCACCGGGTACGGCCTTCGAACTGGCGGTCCCCGCCGACGTTCCGCTGGCCGACCTGCTGCCCGCCGTCCTCGGCCATGCCGGGCCCGACCTCGCCGAGGACGGGCTGGAGCACGGCGGCTGGGTGCTGCAGCGGCTGGGCGAGGAACCGCTGGACGAGGAGCGCAGCGCCGAGGCCCTCGGCCTGCACGACGGCGAGTCCCTCTACCTGAGGGAGCGCCACGAGGCCCTGCCGCCGGTGCACTTCGACGACCTGGTGGACGGTGTGGCCACAGGTGTGCGCGGGCGGGGCGACACCTGGCACCCGGCCGCGACCCGGATCGTGTCGCTGGCCCTGGGACTGACCGCGTTCGCGGCCGGCTGGGTGCCGCTGGCCGTGTCCGGCCCGGGCGCCCCGCGCACGGCGGCCGCGGCGCTGGTGGCGCTGCTGCTGCTGTTCGGCGCGGCCGGCGCATCACGGGCGATGGCCGACGCGGGCACCGGCGCCGCGCTGGGCGCGGCGGCCGTGCCGTACCTGGCCCTGGCCGCGTTCCTGGTCCCGCAGGGGCCGAGCGGCGACGACCTGCTGGGGGCGCGGGTGCTGGCGGCGTCCTCGGCCGCGGCCGGTGCCGCGGTCCTGGCGTTGGCGGCGGTCGGCGCAGCGGCGCCGCTGTTCCTCGGGGTGGTCCTCACCGCCCTGCTCGGCATGGTGGCGGGGGCCATGCTGCTGGTCGGGCCACCGCCGTCCGCCGTGGTGGCGGTGCTGGCCGTGGCGGCGGTGCTGGCGGGCGCGTTCGTACCGTCGACGGCCTTCCGGCTGTCCGGGCTGCGGCTGCCGATGCTGCCGCGCAACGCCGAGGAGCTGCAGGAGAACATCGACCCGGTGCCGGCCTCCGCCGTCCTTCCCCGCGCGCTGGTGGCGGACGACTATCTGATGGCCTTCCACACCGCGATCGGCGCGGTCTGCGCGGCCTGCCTGGCGGTCCTGCCCTTCATCGACGGCTGGGCCGGGCCCGCCGAGACCGCCGCCCTGAGCCTGCTGCTGGTGCTGCACGCGCGGGCCGTCGGCAGCATCCGCCAGCGGCTGGTCGTCCTGCTGCCGGGCGTGTTCGGCATCCTGCTCCTGCTCGCCGCCGCCGTGGCCACCGTGTCGGCGACCGGGCGCCTGGCCCTGGCGGGCGCGCTGCCGGCCGCGGGAGCCGCGCTCCTGGTGGTCGGCTGGACGGTGCCCGGCCGACGGCTGCTCCCGTACTGGGGGCGAGCCGCCGACATCCTGCACACCCTGTGCGCCCTCGCCCTGCTGCCGCTGGCGCTCCAGGCCTGCGGCGTCTACCGGACCCTGCGCGGCCTGGGCGGCTGACCGCCGCCACGCCGGGCCCCGGCCGGAACGCTCCGGCCGGGGCTCACTCGTCGTCCTGCGGCTCCGGCTGCATGTCGGGCGTCCAGCCGTACCTCCGCAGACAGATCTCCAGGACGGCCAGCAGCCGCTCCGGGGTCGCCGCCCGGACCCATGGCTTGGCCGCGTCCGCGGCTCCCTTCAGGAGTGCCGCTCGAACCTCCTTGAGGGTCGCCTCGTCGGCGGTCCCCAGCTGGAGACGGAGGAACGCGCCCTTCCTCAGCAGGTCGGACGCCGCGGTCACGGTGAACGCGCTCAGGCCCTGCGGGAACCCCGTCACCTGCGCCCGGCACAGCTCGCCGGCCTCGTGCCGGAACCCGGCGGCCGCGATCTCCGCGGCCTCCACGCTCGGCTCCACCAGGGCCCACGCCTCCGCGGGGAGCCGTGCTCGGAAGCTCTTGAGCTCGTTCAGGTACGGCAGGGCCCGCCGGCCCAGCTCCATGCCGGTCATGGAGTCGATCCCCCTCATCCGCCCGATGCCCGCCTCGACCTGGGGGGTCCGGTGGGGGTGCGACCGGTCCGCGATGCCCCGCTCGTCCTCGCTGTGGCCGAGGTAGAAGCCGACCGAGTGCCGGATCGCGTCCCGGTCCTCCGGGTGGAAGTGTCCGGGGAATTCCCCGCCGCCGAGCAGCGTGTCGTCCGCCCTGGGGTGGATGAGGAACATCCGGCCGTACAGGCGCCCCATGGCGTCCTCGAACCTCAGCCCGCGGGTCCACCCCTTGGACTGCGCGACCTTCGGCAGGCCGTCCCCCTCGTCGCGGTGCGGGCTGACGTCGACGGACACCACCTTGATGCCGGCGAACGCCATCTGGTCGATGACCCCACTGCGCATGCCGACGGCGCCGACGACGTCGAACTCCCGCTCGAGGTACCGCAGCAGGGCGAGTTCCTTGCGCCGGTTGCCGGCCGACGGCCAGTTCCAGTACTCCCGCAGGCTCGGTCCGGTCCAGTCCTCCGGCTTCTCGCCCATCAGGACGACCTCGACCTCCGGCCCGAGTGCGGCCCGCACCTCCGCGATCACCTCCCGCACGCCGTGCTCCCCGGTGTCGAGCGCGGGCGCGTTGGCCCCGGCCCGCCCGCTGTGGCCGCTGCCGCGATAGGTGACGATCACGTACTTCTGCCCGTGCCGGAGCCCGCCGCGGTCCACGGCCGTCAGGTCGGTCTCGAAGGCCGCTCCCTCCTCCGCGGAGTAGTGCCCGAAGCCGTCGAAGAACGCCCTGTCCCAGTCCTGGAACCAGGCCCGCAGGTGCCCGTCACGGAGCCGCTGCAGCCCCTCCCGCCTGCTTTCGAAGTGCTCCTCCAGGGACCGGTGCAGGGTGTGGGCCTCGGCCCGGTCGTGGATCGTCCGGACCGCCGCCAGCAGCGTCGCGGGGCCGTCGCCCAGCACCCCCGGCAGGTCGGCAGGCCGCGGCTCGCCGACGGGCCAGGCGCGCATGAGCCGTTGCATGCCGGTCTTGTAGCCGATGAGCTCGGGCTCCGACCTGGGGGTGAAGTGGTTCGCCACGTCTTCCGAGGCCTGGGTCTCCTTGCGTCCGAAGCGCTGGGGCAGCTGCTTGGCGGTCGTGTAGAGGACTCGGCGGCCCGCCTTGATCATGTCGTCGTGGAGGTTGAGCATCCCCTCGGCCTGCTCCGCCGTGTCCTGGCCGACGTTCCAGATCAGCAGGCTGTGGCCCGGCTTCACCACCAGCCCCGCCCGCACGTGGTACATGTCGCCGGAGTTCTCCGCCTTGATCACGTACGTCGTCCCCGGGTCGAGCACGGTCGCCAGCTCGGTACCCCGTACGTGGTCGCCTGCGGTGACCGCCCAGACATGGGCGTCGGTCAGGTCTTCACCCGCCGGATCCCAGTCCGCCTCCTGGCCGTCGCGGCGCCACCTGAGCGTGTCCGCCCCGGTCCGCTCGACGCGCAGCCGGAAGTCCCCGTCGGGCCGGGTGATCGCGACCGTGGCCACCCGGCCGGACTCCGGCATCGCCCCGAGGGCCCGCCGGAGGTTCGCCTCCATCCTCTCCAGCGCCGCGTGGCCGGTGCCGTAGTCGTACAGCAGCGGGTCGATCCACCGTTCCGTGGGGGTGCCGCCCTCCGTGTCCAGGAGCTGCTGTTCGTGCCAGCCCGTCGGCAGGAGGATCCTCGTCTCCTCGTCCGCGACCAGCTCCCGGGCCCTGGCGCGCAGCGACCGCCAGTCCACCCGCGCCGGGGCCTGGTTCTGCGGGACAGCGCCCTGGTCCGGCTGGTCCACCAGCCGCACCGGGGCGGGCCGGTCGGGGTCGACGGGGTTGTGGTCGGTGACGGGAGGGACCGGTTCCTGGTCCGGGCGGAGGAGTTCCTGCCCGGCCTCGGTCACCCTGACCTCCCCGCCCTCGACCTGGAGGCGCAGCCAGTTGCCGGGACCGTCGACCAGCGGGCGGCCGTCGGCGCCGAAGCCGACGTTGCGGGCCACGACGGCCCGGGCGTCCTGGCCACCGGTCAGGAAGACGGAGCCGTCGCCGGCGAAGGCCACCGGGCGGGTGAGCGCGGCCAGGTGCTCGGCGAGCGGCTGTCCGGTGCGAACGGCCTCCACCCGGTGCGCCGCGATCAGCTCGTGCAGGGCCATCATGGTCCTGCCCGCGAAGGACCGGGCCCCGCCGACCGCGCTGTTGCAGGACAGGAAGCGCACGTCCTCGCCCGTCCACCGGCCGTTTTCGGCGAGCCGCAGCAGCTCTCCGGCGAACCGTTCCGGGGTGACCCGCTCGCCGTTCAGGAGCGGGGCGCCGTCCTCCGGGTGGCCGTGGAACACCAGGGTGAGGTACGGGTCGTCGTGCGGCAGCGCGCGCAGTGCCTCCAGCAGGTCGCGGTGGGCGTCCGAGGCGCGGGCGGGCGGGTCCATCAGCAGGTGCACCCGGTGCCCCTCGGTGAACCGGACGGTGTCCATGTGCACCGGCTGCTCGGTCACCACCGGCCGGGCGGCGCCGGGGTTGAGGGCCAGCTCGATCTCCTGTTCCACGGTGAGCTGCTCGGATTGGTGTTCCCGGTGGGGCTGCGGCGGCGTCTGCCCGTCGCCCTCGTGGTGCCCCTCCTGGACGTGGACCGTGCTCTGAACCTCGGTCACCGTCGGCCGGGCGGCCCAGTAGTAGAGGTTGCCCTCCACCGGGACGGGGTCGCCGTACGGGCCGTCGCCGTCGATCCGCCGCAGGGTGAACCGGACGGGCTGGCGCAGCAGGGCCTGCTCACCCGTCAGGGTGGCCTTGCCGGGTTCGGTGGGCGCCTTGTCGTGCGGGACCCCGCCGATCGGGAGGTCCGCGTGCGGCGCGCCGGGGGCGTACGTCACCGGGGTCCGGCGGTCGAAGGTGCTGGTGCCGCCGTACCGGGCGGTGTTGACCGGGACGGTGGCGATCGGGGCCGTCGTCGTCGCGGCGACGTCGAACGGGGTGGCGTTCCAGGTCACCGTGCCGGTGCCGGTGGTGGCCGACTCCAGCTCGGTGGTCCCGGTGAGCTCGTCCTCGCCCCGGGGGCGGACCGCGATCTCGGTGACGTCGCCGACGGCCTCGAGGCCGACCCGCAGCCGGGTCCGGCCGTCCTGGCCGATCGCCACCGTCTCGTACCCCGCGGCCCGGTCCTTGAGCCGGTGGAACACCGCGTGCAGGGTCTGCGGCGAGAGCGCCTGGCGCAGCGCGCTCTGGGTGGCCAGGGGCAGCCCGCTCTCGGTCCGGAGCGGGTGGTCCTCGGCGAGCCGGCTGTCGGTGACGAAGGAGGCGACGGTCTTCCTCGCCATCGCCACGACCCGCTCCGGGACGACCGCCGACACGGCGTCGGCCGCCATGCTGCCGACCAGGCCGTGCAC
The DNA here is from genome assembly GCF_040651175.1 of Kitasatospora sp. NPDC048540. Taxonomy (NCBI): domain Bacteria; kingdom Bacillati; phylum Actinomycetota; class Actinomycetes; order Kitasatosporales; family Streptomycetaceae; genus Kitasatospora; species Kitasatospora sp. NPDC048540. The sequence goes on along the minus strand of NZ_JBEZIR010000007.1, from coordinate 29,492 downwards.
CGGTTCGTAGATCCTCGCCGCGTTCCGGCCCAGCGTGCCCAGCATGCCGTCGCCCCAGGGCCGGGGGGCGTTCAGCAGGGTGACGGCGCTGTCCAGCAGCGTGTTCGTCCTGTCGAAGCCGACCAGGTCGTGCCCCGAAGCCAGTGAGCGCGCCCAGGCCGCGGGGTCCTGGACGACGATCTGCTGCAGCGGGATCGCGCCGGCGTGCTCGGGCCCGGGAGCCGGCTGCTGCTCCTGCGGCACGACCGGCGCCACCGCCCCGGGGGCGGTGGTCATCGACTCGGGGACCCAGGCCTTCACCGGCCGGTCCGGGGTGACCGGCACCGGGGCGTCCAGGTCGACGTACCGGCCGTGCTCCTGCCGGGTGACGGTCACCTCGAAGCGCATCCGGGCGGTGAACAGGCGGGTGGCGCCGAACTTCGACGTCTTGTGCCCGACCTTGGTGGTGATCCCGGACTCGTGGCCGGTGCCGCCGCCGAGCTCGCCGCCCAGCGTGGGGGCGTAGGTGGCGCTGCCGAAGTGCTCGGCGGCCCTCGGCACGCCGTACGAGGGACGGAAGTTGAGGTCGAGGCCGGCGCTCCGGTTCGTCCCGTCGTTGCCCTTGACGGTCCGGGCGATCCCCGTCTTGCGGGTGATCTCCATCGTCGACTGCTGCTGGGCGTCCTGCCAGCCGCCCTCGACGAGGCCGCGCACCAGGACCCTGGTGACGATCCGGCCGGTCCGGGTCTCCTGCACGTAGTGGTCGAGGATGCCCTTGTTGACGAGGTCGTCGAAGTTCGCCGACAGGCTGTGCGCGGAGAACGCCTCGGCGAAGGGCAGGGCCGCGTCGGGGTCCCTGAGCGGCGCGCCGTCCGGCTGCCGGCCCCGGAGCTGGCTGTCGATCTCCCGCAGGATCGCGTTGCTGTCGTGGAACTCGACGACGGTGCCGGCGCCCACCCCCTGCTCCAGCAGATGGGCCTCCCGGGGGTCCGGGACGGGCCCGGCGAGCGGCGTCGCCATCGCCCGGGCGTCCGCGTCGGAGAGCAGGACGAGCACGGTGTGGTGCTCGCTGAGCTGCCCGGCGCCGTGGCCGACGTTCCCGTCCGGGTCGGTGACCCGGCCCTTGACGGTGATCGTCGCCGTGGCCTCGTAGACGTGCCAGGTCCCCTTCTGGGCGAGCTTGCGGGTGGTCGAGGTCTTCTCCTTGACCGTGTCGCTGTACTCGCTCCCGAACGAGCCCTTGGGCTTGCCGCCGCCCCTGAGCTGGTAGGTCGAGGTGTTCAGGCCCTCGGGGGTCTCCGGGAAGCGCCCGAAGTCGGCGGCCAGATTGCCCTTGGTGGTGCTGGTGTTCTTGTCCGCCGTGGCGCTGGACGTGCTGGACTTCAGCTCCAGGGCGAGCTTGCCCTCGCCGGTCAGCGTCTCCCGGTACCGCAGCGTGCCCAGGTCGGTGTGCAGGGACAGGCCCACGGTGTCCCGGTTCCGCCCCGAACCGACGTGCAGGTCCATGGTGTTGACCCACCCGTGGCGCGAGGCCTGGAGGATCCCGGTCAGCCGCCGGCGGTCGGCGAGGACGTCCACGGCCTCGCGCAGGTCCTCCGGCGCCTCCGTCCCGTCCTTCCGGGCGGTGTAGGCCGATCGGAGCGCCTCCTCGACGCGGTCGCGGAAGTTCGCGGTGCCGACGTCGCGCACCAGGTGCAGGACGGGCAGGTTCGCCGGCTCCAGCTCGGCGGGGAGGCCGTCGGCCTGCTGCACGCGCTGTACGCCGACCACGAGGTCGCCGACCGGCAGCGGCTCCTGGGGCTCCCCGGACCCGAGGCGGGTGCGGGGGGCCCGCGGGTCCAGCGGGCCGATGTCGACGCCGAGGGTCACCGGGTAGGCGATCCGGTCGGTCGTGGCCTCCAGACTGAAGTCCTGCTTCACCTCGGTCTCGGCCCCGGTGGTGAGCTGGTGCGAGTTCCCGCGGGCGTATTCGAGGCCGACCGTCACGAAGGCGCGCTGGGTGTTGGGCGGGTTCAGCGCGGTGCGCAGCGAACCTCCGGCGCTCCAGGCGTGCTTGCCGCCGAGGCTCACCGACTTGTCGGCCCCCACCGTCCGGGTGACGACCTCCTTCGCGGTGGCCGGGCCGGTGCCCAGCGGCCGGCCGGCCCCGAGGTCGGCCCGGACCAGTATCTCGTACCCGTGCTCCGGGAATCCGGGCAGCCGCGGGGCCTCCAGCACGATCCGGAAGGCGCCCTCCAGCAGGTCCGGGGCGGCCGCGCGCAGCGCGGAGGGCGAGAGCTGCTCGTGCAGGCTGCGCAGGTTGGCGTGCGCCCGCGGGGTGAGCACCGCGGTGGGGCGGCCGCCCGGCGGCGGCAGCAGGCCCGGGGCGTGGGTGTCCAGGTACCGGACGACGTGGGTGACCAGCTCGGTCGACCCCGGGACGTTGAGGTAGGCGGTACGGCTGCGCAGCCCCGGGCCGGTCAGGGCGTCCTGCTGCGGCGCGTCCCCGGCGGGCACCTCGGCGGGCTCCCACAACGGGCTGATCCGGACGACCTCGCCGGTGGTGTGCTCGGGCAGCGGGATGTCGGTGACACGGCTGTGGAATAGGCCGTCGGTGCCGGGCGACAGGTGGTCCTCGATCAGCTGCACCCGGAAGCGGACCGTGGTCGACACCAGGTCCGCCCGGCTCTGCACCTCGTGGCCGTGCTCCAGCGTGAGGGTGTTCTTGCCCTTCGTACCGTGCGAGGTCGCGCCCGTGTAGCCGTACCCGAGGCTGCCCGTGAGCCACTTGCTCTCCTTGGAGAGCGGCGCATCGGACTTCCAGATCTGGCCGGAGAGGCCGTGGTTGGTGCCCACGCTCCGGTTGCTGCCCTCCGAGCGGTTTGCTGCCTGCTCGGCCGACCACTTGGCGCCCAGGACGCTCCTGCTGTCCGTCAGGACCTGGAGGGTGCTCTCCAGCGGCTCGACCGTCAGCCGCAGCCGGCCGGTCCGCCCGTCCGTCAACCGCAGGTCGGGCGAGTCCAGCCCCCAGCTCGACGCGTGCTCGAAGCCGTCGACCACGTTCTTCGTGCTGAGGAAGTCGACGACGGCCCGGTGCGCCGTCCCGTCGGGGCGCCGCTCCTGCGGCAGCGCCGCGAAGACTGCGTCCCGCACGGCGTGCAGGCCCCGGATCGCCAGCGGGTGGCCGCCGACGGGCCGGCCGGCGCCGACGGGTGGCCCGCCCGCGGGGCGGTCCCAGCCCTGCCACCGGAGCGCGGGGCCGTGCACGGCCGAGCTGTGCGGGATCTCGGCGGTCACCTCGGCCGTGATCGGCGGGTGGCCCTCCGGGGGCGGCGTGAGCTCCCGCCCCTGCTCGTCGAGCACCCGCACCCGGTAGCTGAACTCCGAGGCGTAGGTGTCCGTCCGGCCGACCAGGGCGACCTTGTTCGCCGCCGACGCCGTGACCTTGAGGGCGGACTCCATGCCGTGGCTGGCACCGCCCAGGGCGACGGACACCGTGTGCACCGACTGGAGCGTCGAGTTGATCGGGTGGATGCCGGTCGGCGCCAGGTCCAGGCCCGCCCGGTTGGTCGTGAGCTGGACCATGCGGGGGTCGGACTCGTGAGCCGCCTCGGAGACGACCTCGAAGCCCTCCCCGGTGTTCTCCGCGTCCTCCTCCCCGGTGGTCCGCAACTGCCAGGCGGCGGCCTCCGCCGCGACCACCAGTTCGTGCTGCCGGCCGCTCACCCACACCGTGGTGTGCCAGCCGCCGTTCACCATCTCGGCGTGCTTCGCCCGGAAGTTCGCCGGATCCAGCACCGCGTCCAACTGCCGACGCACCTGCCGGTCGTTCCCCGCGGCGCCGAGCAGCTCGTGCACCCGCGCACGCACCGCGTCCGGGCCCGGCTCACCGACGATCTTCATGCCCTCCAGGTACTGCCGGTGCCGCCCGTCCAGCACCGCCGCCGGACGCCGGAGCTCCAGCTCGTGCTCCTGACGCTCCCGCTCCTCACGCTCCAGACGCTGCCGCTCCAGCTCCTGACGCGCCTGCTCCGCGCGTTCCTGACGCTCCGATTCTTCACGTTCAAGGCGCTGACGCTCCTGCTCCAGTCGCTGCCGTTCGAGCTCGCGCCGCTCTTCGAGCTCACGGTCACGCTGCTCGCGCAGGAGCCGGCGCCGGTCCTCCAGCTCGCGTTCGCGTTCCTGACGTTCCAGTTCGAGCTTGCGCTCGTACTCACGCTCGAGCTGGAGCCTGCGCTCGTGCCCGGTGTCGGACTGCGACTCGCCTTCGGACTGGGTGTCGACATCACCGTCGTAGCCGCGGTCCTCGACCGGCCGCCGGTCGCCGTCCCCGGCCAGGGACTCCGTGTCGCCGTCGTAGCCGTCCTCCCCGTCCGACGTCCCGCGGCGCCTGGCGAACCTCAACCCCTCGGGCAGCGGCCTGGTGACCTGCCCGGCCGCGACCTCCGCATAGACCCGCGGAGGCTGCTCCGCCTGTCCCGGATCCCACCTGTGATGGACCGGCTGACCCGCCTCGTCCGGCCACGAATCGACCGACACCCGCTTGCCGGGGCCGCTGACCACCGGGCGGCCCATGGCGTCGTAGCCGACCTCGGCCGCGGTCACGAAGGCGCGGTTGCCGAGTTCCCGGGGGGCGTCGCCCGTGTGCTGCACGAAGGTGGGGGCGAACCAGACGTCCTCCGTGAAGCTGCGGAGCCGGACGTAGGAGTAGCCCATGCCGACCAGGGCGCCTCCCACGGCCTCCAGGTAGCCGGTGCCGTCCTCGGTGGTGAGGGAAGCGAGGCGGCAGGCGTCGAACTCCAGCGGGTCCGTGCCGTTCCAGTGCTTGCTCTGGTACAGCCAGTTGGCCCAATCGGCCATCCGGTCCGCGGTGACCCGCTGCCCGTTGACCGTCGGCCAGCCGTCGTCGTCGGTGTGGACCACGAGCCTGAACGCGCCCTCCGACCCGAGGAGGTGGCTGAACCCCGGCAGCGCACTGCCGTCCAGGACCCACCCGTAGGGCTTGCCCGTCCTGCCCTGGAGGGGACGTCCGGGATTGCTCCCGTCTCCCTGCGGATCGATCTGCAGGGCGTGGATCCCCTGCGCGGCGTTGGAGATCTCCTGCTCGGTGGGCGCCTGCGGCCGGGTTCGCTTCTCCTCCTGGTTCTCCCCCTCGGAGTCGCTCTCGTGGAGCCGCTTGCTTCCGGTCGCCGCCGTGTCGATGCGGCCGAGCAGCGAGTAGCGCTTGTCGCCCGCGAGGAGGACGACCTCCTGGGGCTCCCCGGCCGCCGTCGGTGCGCCCTCCGGCTCGAAGGTGCGCAGCTCGTTTCCGTCGAAGATGTTCAGCCGTACCCGAACCGCCGAGGCGACGATCCTCGGGATGACGTCGCCCAGGTTCCCGGCCGGCTGTCCTCCGGTCCGGACCGTCCACTGGACGTCCCCCACCGTGAGTCCGTGCGGCCCGGCGATCCCCTCGACAGCCTCCTTGTGCTCGCCGATCCAGGCGTGGAGGAGCGTGCGCAGATCCCTGACCTTGGCGGCGTCGTTTCCGTGCGCCGTCACCCCCTCGACCTGCGAAAGGACCAGGGCCTTGTAGAAGCTGTCCCCGTCGTGCCCTGCGGCCACGATCCGGTACCCCTCGCCGATCAGGGTCCGGGAGTCTTCGAGGTCACGCTTGGCCCTCCAGAGCTGGGCCAGCTTGGGCAGCACCTTCTTGACCAGGTTCTCGTAGTGCTCCTTGGACGTCTGACCCGGCTTCCGGTCGGCGTAGAGGATCTCCTCCAGTTGGTCGATCGCCCGCTTGGCCTCGTTCCGGAGATCCCTCGTCTCCCTGCGGTTGCGGCCGTCGCCGAGGAATCCTTCGACCTCCTGCCGGACCTTCTCGTAGCGCTGCTGGAGGTATTCCAGACGCTTCTGGTGGAACCACTCCGACGTCCCGTCGGAAGGCTGGTGTCCGAGCGACTCCAGGACCTTGTTGACCGATTCGAGGTCGAGCCCGCGGTCCTTTCCGTAGACCCCCACCGGCTTGCGCCGGAGGTCGATTCCGCTCGGCGGGGCGAATTCGGTGTGGCCCGGCCGGCGCGAGTCGAACGGGGACGCATAACGGCCGGACGCCGTCGGGGATTCGGTGATCTGCACCCGCTCGTACCCGGGGGGTGTGGCACCGCCCCTGGTGAGACCGCTCGGCCTGGCGTGCCAGTGCTCCATCCGCTTCGAACCGGTGGCCCCGCGCTCTTCCAGGTAGCGGACGTGGTGGCCGATCAACGCCACGGACTCCAGGTTCCCGGAGCGGGCGCCGAGGTGGCTCAGGGCGTGGTTCCGGTGGAGGTAGTCGTACAGCCTGAGCTGCCCGATCCGGTTGCCCTCCGTCCATCGCGCGACGGCGGCGTCGTGCTCCCAGAAGCCGGTGATGTCGTGGAACTTCACGCCGGGGAGTTCGCCGGCCATCTGCTGGACCAGCTCCTGCCACTTGTTCGGCCGGCGGGGATGGGGGTCACCCGTGATGACGACCGCGTCGTAGTACCCGCCCGCCATGCGAAGGAGTTGCCGCGTGCCCTCGAAGCTCGTGTCGTGCTCCATCCGCCCCTTGACGTCGTCCCAGTGGGACTTCTTCCCGGTGAAGCGGGACCAGAGCACCAGGACCTTTCCCCGGTGCTCCGGGAGCGTGACGCCCTTCGCCGTCAGCCAGTTCGCGATCTCGGCGTCATGGGCATCGGTCACGGCCCGGTGATCGGGATGCAGCCCCCAGGCCTCCCGCAGGTCCTCGCGCAGTTTCCCGCCGAAACCGCCGCCGACGACCTCGGTCCCGTACTGCGTGTCCTTGATCGCCTCCGGGAGATCCGCCGGAGAGATCTTCAGGACCTTCCGGGCAATGTCCTTGGCCTGCGGGTCCAGGCTGTTGTACAGGTCCTTCGTCCGCATGCTCGGCACGTCGGCGACGTGGATGCGATCCGCCGGAATCCTGATGGATTTGTAGAACTTCAGGATCTCCTCGGACTTGTCCCTGCTGTCGTGGCCGTCCGCTCCCCGCGCCGGGCCACGGCCGATCACGACGTGCAGGTTCGGGTCGTGGAGCAGCGCCGCCGCGATACCGAACTGGTCGCCGGACGAGTAGCCGGGCTGCTTGATGATCCGCGTCTTGCCGTCCGGGGGTGCCAGCGGGGCGACCTCGGTCGCCTCGTGCGTGCCGTCGTGGAGCTTCGGCACGGAGACCGGGTCGACCCAGACGTGGCTGCGCGCCTGCGGGGCGGCGGCGTCACGGGCCTCGTCCCAGCTCCGGTGGCCGGCCCCGTCGCCGGGGTGCCGATCGAGGTACCCGACGACGGAGGAGATCAGCTGCAGGTGGCGATCGCGCAGACCGCCCTGCCGCAGGCCCTGCGGGGCCGGGGCGTGCGGGTTCCCGGCCAGGCTGCCGTCGACGTCGGGCCGGTGCGGGAGGTCCGCCGTCCGGTACTCGTCGCGCAGACCCAACTGGTGGCCCAACTCGTGTACGTAGTCCAGCGGTTCGGCGTCGGCCCACCATGCGCCCTGGTCCATCGGCCGGTCCCGCCCGACCAGGTCCACCGTCAGATGGGCCGCCGCACCGGGCTCGACCCGCACCACGGTGACGTGCATCCGGTCACCGTTGGCCAAGCGGTGACCCGGCGCGTTGAGGTGCTCCTCCACTCCCCCGACCAGCTTCTCCCACACCGCCGCGGCCTCGCGCCCGCCACCCTCGCGGAACGCGATCCGCACCGTCAGATCCGTGTGCTCCTCGCCACCGTGCTCGAAACGCCGGGCCTCGAAGGACGACCGCACCACGAAACGCGGCGTCCGATCGACCCGCGACGGCACCCGGTGGGCGAAGGCGTCCTCGTGGGTGCGTTCGTGGGCCTGCCAGGAGACCGCGTCGAACTGGTCGAGGGTCCACAGTTCGCGGTAGCGGGTGAAGAACTCGTCGCCGTACGCGCGCCTGAGCGCGGCGGCCCGGTCCTCGCCGAGGACGTGCGGCCGGGCCAGGTCGTCGAAGGCCCGCGCGGCCTGGCGGAGGGCGGGCGCGGCCTGCCGCTCGAAGGCGGCGTGCTCGACCAGTTCCCGGTCCAGGTCGCTCCGGCGCCGGGCCCACTCCTCCTGTCGTCCGGTCAGGTCCTCGGAGGTGCGGAACAGTTCGTCGAAGGCCCGCTCGGTCCGCTGGGTGTGGCCTTCCGCCAGCCGGTCGCGGGCGTGCTCGGACGGGACGCCGTGCTCCTGCGCCGCCGTCCGCGCGGCGGTCTCGGCGATGCGGTGGGCCGCCGACCGTGCGGCGCGGTGCAGCAGCAGGTCGCGGATGTTCCCGGCCTCGGTGAGCCCTTCGATCGCGCGGCGCAGGACGGCCGGGCGGTCGGAGTGTTCGAGGACCTGCTGGTCCAGCGCCTCAGCGAGGTCCCGGGCCGCCTCCTCCTTCGCCCGGTGGAGGTCCCCGGCGGTGACCCCGAAATGTTCGGCGAGCGCTTGGTGCCCGGGGGCCGACTGCCAGGACTCGACCGCCTGCTCCGCCTCCGCGAAGGCCTGCCGGATCGCGCTCTCGCGCGCCAGCTGGACGGCGAACTCGTGGGGCAGACCGGCGATGTGCCCGCCCAGGGCCAGCTCGAACAGCTCCACCGCCTCGGTGCGCCCGCGCCGCCGCCCAGTGGCGTCGAGCGGGCCGGTGATCCCGGCGAAGTCCTCGGCGACCCGCTCGCGCAGCCGCTTCTTGATCGCCGCCGCACTGGCGTCCGAGGGCTTCGGCTGCCCCGTCACCCCGACCGCGGCGAGCAGGTCCCGGTCCGCCGCCGAGAGCCGGTCGCGCCAGCCGTCGTCCCGGACCGCCCGGTCGACCAGGCGGTCGGCCTCGGCGAGGGCGCGCTCACGGTCGGCGTGCAGGGCAAGTTCCTCGCGCAACCGGACGGTGAGCCGCTCCAGGGAGTCCCGCGCCTGCGCCCCGGCCTCCTCGGCGGTGTGCTCGCCGGCGTCCTCGGGCCGGGCGTGCAGCCGGGCGGCCTCGGCCTCGGCGCGGGCCAGGAACCCGCTCTCCGTCGCCGTGCGGACGGCCCGCAGCGCGGCCTCCGGGAGCGGGGCGGGCGCACGGGTGGGACCGGTGCCGTCGCCGAGGAGCTTGGAGGCCCCCGTGGCCTCCAGGGCCCGCTCGAAGCGCTCGCGGGCCATCCGGACGTAGCTCTCGCGCACCGCTGCGACGCGCACCAGTCGGTCCAGGTCGGCGAGGATCCGCTCGCGGTCCTGCGGCCGGGCCGCGAGTTCCCCGTGCAGCATGTCCTGGGCCCGGCGGTGCACCGCCGCCGGCAGGTCCGCCGGCGCGTGCTCGGGGAGGTGCACGGATCCCTCGGCGAGCTGCTCGGCCAGCCGGCCGCGGGCTGCTTCGTCGAGCGGGTGGGCGCTGTTGTCGGGGTCCTTGCCGTGCTGTTCGGCGGCTTCGGAGAGCTTGGTGTCGTAGGCGTCCTGGAGGTCCCGCTGGGTCTGCCGCCACTGCTCCGCCCGGGTGCCGTCCGCTTCGGCGCGGACGTGCTCGGGGGCGTCGGCGTAGCGGTAGGAGGGTCCGGCGGCGGTGTGGTCCGGCCGCGTGCCGTCCTGCGGCGGGTGCGCGGGCCCGTCGGTGAAGGCCAGCGCGCCCGTGAGATGCCGGTCCGGGTCGAGCTCGCGCTCCGTCGGCACCGTGTCGTAGCCCTCGGGCACCTGCCGGAGCGGGTCCGAGGTGTCGAGCGGGACGGGCTCCGGGTGCGGATCCTCGGCCGTCGGGCGCCGGAACTCCAGCCACTCGCCGCCCCGGACCAGCACCGGATGCCCGGCCGCGTCGTAGCCGACGTGGGAGGCCACCACCAGGTGCCCGGCGGCGGCCGGGACGACCGCGTCGCCCTCGACCTTGGGGACGAAGTACACCTTCCCGTCCGCGGCCAGCGCCTTGGTGCCCAGATTGTGCTCGCCCAGCAGCCGCATCACCTCGGTGACGTAGCCCTTCCCCGCCGTGCCGGCCAGGTCGCAGACGACGAAGTGCAGGGTGTCGGTGCCGTTCCAGGTCCCGTCCTCGGCGAGCCGGCGCAGCGTACCGGCCATCTCCTCGGGGGTGATCGGCGCTCCGTCGCGGGTCGGCTGTCCGTCCGCCCCGCCGTGGACGGCCACGGTGAAGACGCCCTCCCGCACGGGGAAGCGCGAGAGCGTCTCGCGCAGGTCCCACCGCCGGGCGGCGTCCAGCTTCAGGTCGCCCATCCAGCGACCCGGCACGGTGCTGTCGAACTCCTCCAGGGACTCGCCGCGCCGCACCAGCTTGAGGTAGTTGCCCAGTTCCTCCCGGAGGACGTCGTACGAGGGCACGACCCCCTCCCGGACCTCCGCCCTGGTCCGCACCGCGGTGGCCTGGTGGATCATCGCTTCGGCGCGGCCGGCGGCCCGGGCCTCGGTCTCCTGGCGGGCGCGCTTGCGGTAGGCGTCCGCGAGCTGCCCCGCCAGGTCCTTCGCCCCGTCCTTGCTGCCCGGCAGCAGGAAGTCCTTGAGGGAGGTCTCCAGTTCGTCGCGGAGCCGCTGCCCGCCCTCCCGGTCGCCGGTGCTGTGGTAGTGGTCGGCGAAGACGCCCGCGAGGGTCTCCCGGACCTTCCCCACCGGCTGCGTCAGCTTGTCCGCCGGCAGTTCCACCGTGCGGACGGCGCTGCCGGTCCACAGCGTGTCGGCCTCGAGGATCTTGAGCGACCGGTACTGGGCGAAGCCGTCGAACGCCTCGTTCTTCAGCAGCTTGCCCAGGAAGTCCCCGGCCTCGCCCAGCGGGCCGCCCTTCCCGAGGTCCAGGGTGTGGAACCGATCCCTCCACGCCTGGCGGTCGTTCAGGACCTCCTGCGGGGTGCCCAGGACCCACTCCCGCCAACTCCGCTCCGGGTTGGTGATGGAGCCGATGATCCGGTCGACCGAGCCGCGGTTGATGTCCTGGTGCAGCGCCAGGGCCTCCACCACCGCGTGCTCCAGACCCGGACGCCCCTTGAGATACCGCTCCACGTAGTGCTGCGCCGCCACCAGCGACTGGGCGCCCTGCACGTAGTCGATCATCAGAACCTTGCGGCCGTTCAGCCGCTCCGGGGTCAGCCCGCCGAGCGTCCGCTCGAACGCCATGTCGAGGTGGTCGAGCTGACGGTCGTTCGGCACGGGGTTCGGCTTCCCCTGGTCGTTGACCAGCCCCTTCGCCACGACTGCCGTCTCGTCGCGCGGGCCCGGACGGAAGCTCGACAGCGGCATCGACAGCGCGTCGCGCCCCTGCTCGTGCAGGAGGGCGACCACACCGGCCGGGCTGCGCCCCAGACCGAGGTAGAAGTACTCGGACGGGGGGTACTCCTTCACCATCCAGTCGCCGGCGCGCTCGACCGCCTCCATCACCTCCACGTACTCCGTGCGCTGCCGGTACGCGGCGAACCGCCGGGCGTCGGACCAGAACTGCTCGTGCGCGTCGTTCCGGTAGTCGGTCCGCGGGGCGCGCTCCAGGAATTCCTGCACCAGGTCCTTGGTGCCGGAGGTCAACGGCTTCCCGTGGTCGGCCAGCCAGTCCTCGATCCGCTTGGCGCCCAGCAGTTCGCCCTCGACGCTGACCCTGCGGTACGGGACCTCCTCCCGCCGGAACTCCTCGGGTCCGCCGGGCGCACCGAAGTTCTTCATGGTGCCGTCGGCGTTCTTGATGAAGCGGTTCTGCTGCAGGAACTTCGGCGGAACCTCGCCGAAGCGCTCGGCGCCCGGCATCGACTCGTGGAACTCTCCGGAGGTGTAGTACTCCGGGAGCTTCGAGGCGGTCGTGCTCACGATCGCCATGATCTCCGAGGGTTTCTCGCCCCCGGTGTCCTCGTGCCTGGTGTACTCGTGCCAGTTGCCGCCGCCCTCGATCACCGGACGCCCGTCCTGGTCGAAGCCGACCTTCTCGGCGACGATCAGGTGACCGGTGCCGGGGCCCTCCGCCATCGTCTTCTCCCCGGTGAAACCGGGCGCCACCCAGACCGGGCCGTCGGCCGCCCTCGCCTTCAGACCGGCGAACTCCGGCTGCTTCCAGACGAGTTCCATCACCTCCGCGCCGAAGTGGACGTGATCGCCGCCGTTCAGGTCACAGGCGATGAAGTCGATGATCTTCCGGCCGCCGAGCTGCCCGTGCTCGCCGAGCGCGATGATGACGTCGGCGACGTCCCGCGGCGACAGCTCGCGGCCGCTCCCGTCGGTCGGGACGCCGTCCGCGTTGGTGTGCATCACCAGGGCGTAGCGCGTGTCGTCCTTGGGCCGGAGCTCCAGAGCCTTCTGGACGGAGTCCGGGAGCTCCTTGCCGACCACCCACGCCGACCTGTCCCCGGTGCTCAGCGGGTGGCCGTGCTCCGACGCCGGGCCGTAGTCGGGCGGCGACGGGTGCTGCACGGCACTGGCCGTCACGACGCGGGAGGGCGGGGGCACGTCCGGCGAGGGGGTCTCGGCGTGGGCGGTGGCCGTCGCGTGCCCGGTGCTCTCCTCCTCCGCCGGTTTCGGCGCCGCTCCTTCTCCGCCGACCGTCGCGACCGGCTTCGGGGGCTCGGGGGCCTCGGCCGTCTTGCGCTCCTCCCCGGCGCTCCCGCCGCTCGTCCGGCCGTCGGAGGACAGCTTGATGTTCTCCGGCCGGGTGGGGGCGCCGTCGAGGGGCTTCACCGAGGGCACGCCGCCGGCCTCCGTCCCCTCCGGGCCGGAGCGCCACAGCGCGGTCGGGTGGCCCATCAGGGTGGAGACCACGGCGAGCGGGAAGCGGGCGTAGTTGGGCATGGCCAGGTCCAGTTGCTGGAGCTTGAGCCGCAGGGGGCCGCCCGCGATGTGCCCCAGGTGTCCCAGCGCCCCCATCGAGACACCGCCGTAGAAGCTCTCGATGCTGACGGTGAACTTGTGGTCCTCGCCGAAGGCGAGGTTGTAGGACCCTTCGGTGAGGACGTTCTGGACGCCTCCCCTGATCCAGCCGCCGACGCCCTCGCCGAACCGGTACAGGAACTGCCCGGCGGTCTGCGGGTGGAGTCCGTCCATCAGGCCCACCGCGGTCCGGGCGAGGTCCTGGGTGGCCTTGACGGTGTCCTTGAGCCCCTGCAGCTCCAGGTTCTTCGCCTCGCTCGCCGCCACGTTGCCGGCGAGGCCCTTGAGTTCGTTCTGCAGACTTGCGATGCGCTTGGTGAGGCTCTCCAGGGCCTTGCCCTCGGCCTGACCCGCGGTCTCGACCAGGGTCCGCGCCAGCTTGTTGAAGGCTCCGAGGTCCACGGCGTAGCGGCCGCCGGCGGCCGCGGCCCGGGCCGCGACCAACCTCCCTGCCGCGTTGGCGAGTTGGGCGTCGACGCCCTGCTTGATCAGGCCCTGCTCGAACAGCTCGCCCATCTGGTGGGACAGCCGCTCCACCTTGGTGAAGCCGTGCCCGAGGTTCTCCACCGCCCCCAGGGCGGCCGTGTCCAGCTTCTTCTCGGCCTGCGCGACGCCCTCCCCGGCGGTGTGCGCGAGCTCGCCGAGCTCCTTGCGCCAGGTGAGCCCCAGGGTGTCCTTGGCGGCGGTCTTCGCGGCCTGCTCCGCGAGGTCGTTGCGGACCATGTTCAGGACGGTCTGGAAGCTGCTCGTCGGGGCGTTCCGCAGGCCCTTGAGGACCCCGTCCAACTCGGCCGTGGTGAGGGTCTTCAGCTCGCCCTTCAACTCGGACCCCGCCAGGGTCTTGATGTCGGCCAGCAGGCCCTTGGTCAGGCCGCTCCCGAACATCCGCCCGAACAGCTTGCCGATGCCGAAGGTGAGCAGCTCCAGCGGACCGGTCAGCAGGCCGTTGATCGCGCCCATCTCGATGGACTGGACGAAGGACTCGCTCTCCCAGCGGTCCTTGTGACCCTTGCCGATCTGGATGCCCTGGATGATGCCGTCCATCAGCATGGCGGTGGTGATGGAGAGGAACTCGTGCAGCAGGAGCTGCTTCAGCAGCCAGAGGAAGACCTGCTTGATCAGTTCGCCGGTGACCTTGTAGGCGACGAAGATCTCCGCGATCGAGCCGCCGAAGGTGATCGGGATCATGGCGATGGCCCAGGCGATCTGCGCCACGAGCTGGATGAGCTGAGCGATGATCATCCACTTGGCGTACTCGACCTTGTTGGCCACCTTGTGGGCGAAGTCGCCGAGCTGCTTGGCGACTTCACCCGAGGACGACACATAGTCGGTGCTGCCGGTGTCGCCGATGAGGCGGCGCATCTGGAGCAGGAAGGCGTCGGCCGCCTTCCCCTCGAAGCTGTCCCTGCAGCAGTTGACCAGGTCGACCAAGTAGCCCCGCAGCTCGGGGACCTTCTCGTGGATCGCCAGGTAGTCGTCGCCCGCCGCGCGCAGGTCGTCCTCGTTCGCCTCCGGCCACTTCATGCCAGTGGCGATGCTGAAGAACTTGGCCAGGCCCGGCGGCAGCATGATCGACACGGGAACGGACTCCTGGCGGGGAACGGGCGCAGCGGCGCCCGGGGACGGACGGAGGGTGGACTTGGCTGACGACTCGTCAGGGCAGGTGCGCGGCCTGGTCGTCGCCGTTGTTCAGGATGTCGGCGGTGTTCGTCCCGCCCTGGCCGGCGTTCTCGACGGCATGCCACACCTTCTTGAGCAGCTCGGTGATGGTGGCGGTGGGCTCGTCGACGTTCTCGTGGTAGGTCTTGCCGAGCTCGTCGTGGCCCGCCGAGTTCTTGTTGTACTCGTTGATCTCCCGGATCTTGGCCTCGATCTCCTTGAACAGGTCGGCCAGCTCCGGGTACTTGCCGAACTTGGCCTTCAGGTCTTCCAGCGAGGTCAGCTGCTCACCCACGGAACTCCTCCTGCCGGTCGCGCCTGCGCCGCTCCGCGGCCGCCTCCTCGTCCGCGAAGCCGGGCCGCATCTGCCGCAGCGGGGCGAACAGCGACTCCAGCTCCGTGCCGCCGGTCATCGAGGCCGCCAGCGTCTCGCCCAGGCCCTGGAACTCGCCCATCGTCGCGGCCACCCGGTCGCCGAGGTCGGCGCGCGCCGTGTTGAGCACGTCGGTGACAGCCTTGGCGAGTTCGGCCGGCGCCATCGAGCGGTAGCCGGTGGTGTGGAAGGTCAGCGACACCACCTGTCCCTGGGCGCCCACCACCGCGGTGACCAACCGGTCCTTGGAGGTCGCCGAGGCGGTCGCCGCCTCCAGTTCCTTGGCCACCGCGGCCATCTTGGCCTGCTGCTTCTCCAGCGCGGCCATCGTCTGCTCGATCTGCTCGGCGAAGGACAACTCCATCGGCCCGCACCTCCGTCTCTTCCCGCGGGCACGCCCCGGGCCCGGCGGCGCCGGGCCCGGGACCACCGGTCCATTGGGCTGTACGGTTCTCTCTACGGCTGGACGGGACCCGCGGGTTCGATGCCGGCCCGGGGAAGCCGGCGGTGCTCCGCTCAGCGGCCGATGACGCCCGTCACCGCACCGGAGTCGGTGCCCCAGACCTCTTCGTCCTCGGTCAGCCAGGTGGTGCGCTGCCGCTCCTTCTCCGTCTGGCCCGCCCCGGCGCCGCCGAGTCCGCCCATGCCCATCGGGGGCATCATCGGGCCGCCCATACCGCCGGTGGTCGAGATCCCGCGGCCCAGCAACTGGGACTCCTCGGCGGCCTGTTGCGCGGCCGCTTCCTCCTGGGCCAGGGCCCCGGTGGCCGAACCGCCGTTCAGCTCCGCGAGCCGACCGCCCGAGCCGACCGTGGGCGGCCCGGCGGTGAGGGAGCCGAGCCCCTTGCCACCGGAGCCGCCGAGGCCTCCGAGGGAGCCGGTGGAACCGATGCCCAGGCTGTCGGAGCCGCCCCACGTCAGCGGCGGGACGGTGAGACCGCCCGTACCGGACCCGCCGGTGGACCCACCGCCGCCGCGGAGGCCGAGCGCGTGCTCCTGGTCCGACAGCAGCTGGGAGAACGGCGAGACCGTCCGGCCGCCGGCGTCCCGGACGGTGCCGTCCTTGTCGACGGTCGAACCCTTGTCGAGCACCACGGGATTGCCGTTGGCGTCCAGCACCGGTTTCCCGTCCGGGCCGGTGACGGTCCCGTCCGCGTTGACCTTGGAACCGGCCGGGACCTTGAAGACGCTCCCGGCACCGGTCGGGTCCGGCTTCCCGACGGTGGTGCCCGGCGGGACGGTCCGGGGCTTGCCGTCCGGGCCGAGCAGCGGTTTGCCGTCGGGCCCGATGAGCTCGCCCTTGCCGTTGACCGTGGTGCCGGGCGGCACGAGCAGCGGCTTGCCGTGCTTGTCGAGGAGCGGCTTGCCGTTTTTGTCCAGCAGCGGCGACTGTCCCCCGCCGGTACCGATGCCGCCCTTGCCGGAGTTGCCACCGATACCGCTGTGGTTTCCGGTGAGCGGGGGCGGGGTCCCGCCGCCGATGTCCTTCTTGCTGTTCGGGCCGTCCTTGAGGTCCGGGCCGCCCTTCGTGTCCGGGCCGCCCTTGGTGTCCGGCCCGCCCTTGGTGTCCGGGGTGTTCGGCTTGTCGGTGGGCAGGATCATCCTGGGCGGATCGAACTTCCCGAGCCGGGCGGCCGCGGTGTCGTAGGCGGTCGTCAGCTCGGTCTGGGCGGTCATGGCCGCCGAGTCCAGCGTGGTGACCACGTTGAGCAGCCACCAGTGCTTCGCCATCTTCTCCAGGTTCTGGGCGAACGGCTTGTCCGTACCGCTCTCCGGCCAACCGCTCGCACCCCCCAGATAGCCCACGGAGTCCGTCGAGCCCGACCAGGTGACGACGTCGCCGGTGCCCTTGGTCGGCGACAGCGCCAGCGTCGTCCAGATGAAGGCCATGTGGAGGCACGCGTGCGGCCAGGCCATCCCGTAATTGTCGGCCTTGTACGTCCAGCCGTCGCCGAATTCTCCGTACGTCGATTCGCCCTGCCAGCTCTGCCAGGCGGTGAAGAGGTCCTGCGCCGCCTTGCGCAGCGCGCTCTCGGCCGCGCGCAGTTTCTCCGCGTTGTCGTTCTTGGTCTCCTTGGCGGCCTTGCCGTCACCGTCGGCTCCGGACCCGCCCAGCCGCCGGTGCAGCTGGTCGAACTCGGTGCGCAGCCCGATCAGCACTTCCCTGAAACGGTTCGCCGCGCTGCCCTGGAAGTCGCTGTCCGCGCCGTCCACGTGCTTCGCCCAGGCGACGATCTCGTCGATCCGCGCGGTGCACCACGTGTCGACGCCCTCGATGAGGGCGGCCGCCGACTCGAAGGACGTCGGATCGGTCGTGTCGTTCCGTCCCTCGGTCAGCAGCGGTTTGAAGACGTGCTCCCCGGCCCATTCGAATCTGCTGAGGATGCTCTTGTCCTTGTCCCAGAGCTCCCAGTGGTACGTCGCGCCGATCAATGTGCTCTTGCCGTCGCTGTAGGTCCATTCGGCCCACATGTCGAGACCGGCGTTGTCCTTCAGGTCGAACCCTTTGGTCTTGCGACTGTTGTTGTTGCCCACCCAGTCCGTCTGGACGTTCAGACTGCCGAGCCACGGCTCGCCGACCACGTCGTCGCGGGTGGCGCTGTCGGTCAGCGAGGTGGGCGCGAACGCCTTCACCATGTCCTCCCAGGGGTAGGACACGGAGGACGTCTTGGGATCTGCCATCTTCTCTTCCCGGCTGTGGAGGACGGGCTGCCCGCCGGGGCCGGGCGCAGGCTCCGGCGGGCCCGGCCCCGGTGGTGGTCAGCTGAGTTTCGGCGGAGCGGAAGTGGAGCCCGTGCCGCCGCCCAGCACGTCCTGCAGGACATCGAGCATCTGGGCTTCGGTCAGGGAGTCGCCCTCCCCGTCCCAGAGCTTCGCCTTCGCGTTCTGGAGGTCGACGACGATCTTGTCGACGCTCCCCCTGATGGTCTCCAGTGCGTCGCCCAGGCTGGCGCGGTACTGCTTGATCTGTTCCCGCAGGTTCGCGACCGGGATGAAGGTGTCGTTCCCCGGCAGGAGGGCCGGGCATTCGATGACCTTGCTCTTCTCGCTCTTCACGTCCACTTCGAACGTGTACAGCGTGTCCGCGAACTTGTTGAGGCCGTCGAACGAGACCTCGATGTTCTGCTCGACCATGGATGGACACCCCGATCCGTCAGTGGAACTGCTTCCGGGCCTGGTCGTCCGACTCGATCATGATCTGGTGCATGTTGGTGAGCGTGTTCGCCGCGGCGGTGATGTCCTTGTCCATCGCGCCCGCGTTGGCGGTGACCTGCGCGGAGAAGTCGTGGAAAGCAGTGGCCGCGGCACCCTGGAAGTGGCCGCCGTCGATCACGTCCCCCAGTTTCCTGATGAGCTCGTGCAGGCTTTCGTCCATCATCTGGCCCGCCTGCTTCAGTTCGGTCGCCGCCTGCGAGACGGTCTCGTGGTGGAGCTTGATGCTGCCGAATTCCATGGGAAACGGTTCTCCTTCCTAGGTGGTGGTCTCAGTCGCCCTGCAGGCCCAGGAAGATGCCGTCGGCGGCGTGGGCCCGGGCGTCCTCCTCGGCCTGGTTCAGGATCTGGTTCGCGCCCTGGGTGGACTGCATGAAGTGCTCGAAGGCACCAGTGACCTTCTGGTAGCGGGCCATCCAGTCCTCCACCCTGCTCTGGAACACGCTCGAGGCGCCGGAGATGTAACCCGCGCCCAGCTCCTCCTTGATCCGCTCGACGGTACGGCCGGCGGTCACCATGTTCTCGATCTGGTGCTCCAGGTCGGCGAGGACCTTGCGGATCGCCTCGTCCTCCTTGGCCAAGGTGCCCTGGTCAACCATGGTGTTCTCCCTTCCCTGCGCTCGCCGGACGGACCGCCCGGCGGGGATTCCTGTTCAACACAACGGCCCTGCGGCACAGGGTGGTTCAGCCGCACGGAAGAACGGCCCGCGGCGCGGCCGCGGCGGGCGGCGAGGCGCCCGTGCCGTCACCGAGGGCGGCCGGGTCGAGGCCGGGTCCGGACGGCAGCAGCCCGAGCACCGTCGAGGGCACCCCGACCGGGGTGAGGCCGCCATAGCCGAGCTGCTTCGCCGCGGCCGACGACGGCAGCGGATAGCGCACCCCGGTCTCGGTGACCAGGTACTCCGCGGTGCCGACGCCGGCACCGGACAGCGCCCGGACCAGGGCTCCGCGGCCGGGCCGGACGGCGATCAGGTCCGCGGTCGCGCAGGCGCCCGCCGGCGTGCCGGCCGGAGCGGCCGGGGCGCGGCCCGCTTCGGCCTGGTCGGCGGGGAGCACGGTGACGGTGGTCGTGGGCGATCCGTTCCCGGCGTGCAGATCGGCACAGACGCCTTCCCCCCGCTGCGGCACCACCAGGGCGGGTGGCCGTTCCGGGAGGCCGGCGCCCGGCGGGGCGCCGGGCGCGGTGTGCCCGGCGAGGTCCATCGCGCCGATCGGCGCGGCGATCGGCGGGGTGCTGCCGTAGGCGTCCTTCTGGGTCAGCAGGTCGCCGAGCACCAGCCCGTACAGAGTCGGGGTGAGCGGCACGAGACCGCCCCGGGTGAGCAGGTAGTGCGCGCCGCCGGGCCCGTCGAAGAGCTGGCCGACCCTGGTCGGCTTCCCGCCCAGCGTGGGCCCCGCCTCGCCCCGTCCCGGGACGGGCGGTGCGGCGAGGTCCGGCCCGGCGGGCAACGCGTCCAGCAGGCCGGGCCGGACGGGCAGGGGGGTCGATCCCCCGTAGCCGAGCGCCTGCAGTGCCTGGTTCCCGGTGTCGACCCGCAACTGCTGGCCCTGCCAGAGCAGATGCACGGAACCGTCCGGCAGGGAGACCAGCAGCCCCTGGTCCCTGGTCAGGACCCGCCCCTCGGCGGAAGGGTCCACCACGAGGCCCAGCCGGGGAACCGGCGTGCCGGACGGGCCCGGCCGGGCGGTGCCGCAGACCAGCCAGACGCCCCCCGCCAGGTCGGCCGCCTGCGGCAGGCCGTCGGGGGCGCCGACGATTCCGATCGGCGCGCCGCGCGGGGCGTCCGCGAGCGAGCTCCGGCTGACCTGACGCACCGCCATCCGGTCGCCGGCCACCAGTCGGGCACTGGCGTCGTTCAGCACCGGGTGCAACTGTCCACCGACGTAGAGGTAGCGGGCACCGGTCTCCTCGACCACCACGAGGGTGCCGGGTGTGGCCCAACTGTCGTTGCCCCCGGGGCTGATCATGCCGTACACGGCGATTCCCAGTCCGGCCAGCACCGCCAGTGCCAGCCCCGTCATGGTGCCCCGGACGGTCCGCCCGTTGGGGGTGTCCGGCGCGTCGGGTTCCGCGCGCAGCATGCCCGAGGCCATCCTGCTGAGCACGAACATGTGCGCCTGCACCTGGTCACGACGGGACTGCATCCGGTTCCTTCCCGGCTCACGGGGCGCGTTCTCGGCTTCACCGGACGCGCGTCCTGCACGTCCTCTCCTGTGTCACGGGCCGTGGGCGCCGCACGGTTCACCGGGCCCGAAGGCACCGGCCCGGGCGGGCCCGGTGAACCCTGGGGCGGCCGGGGGCCGTAGAACCCGGCGATGAGTGCCTTCCGTTCCGGCTCCGCCACCGGCGACGCCCCGCAGCCCGACCCGCCCCGCCGACGGTTCGTCCGTCGACGCGGGGCGGCCGCCGCGCTGCCCGCCGGGACCGGCCCGGCGTCCGAGGTCGCGCGGCCGGAACCCGCCGGGCTGGCGCACCGCTCCGAGCTGCGGGAGCTGGGGCCGCACGTCGTGATCGCCCCGGCCTCGGCCAACTACGACGGCCTGTGGGCGGCGGTCGGGGTCCTGCGGCCGATCCCGGACAGCCTGGTGGTGGTGGCCGCCGCCGCCGACGCCGCGCCCGTGCTGCGCGACCGGATGGGCGAGCTCGGCGACCTCGCCCGCGCTCGCGGCGCGAACGTCCTGGTGCTGGCCGCGTCCGGCCTGGCCGCGCGCGCCCCGAACGGCCGCCGCCCCGCCGAGGTGGTCGCCGCCCGGGCCGGGCTTCCGGTGATCGCCCCCGACGGCCTGGTGGAGATCACCCCCGACGGCGACCTCGACGTGCTCGCCCCGGACGGCGCGTCCGGACCCGCCTCCTGGTGGTACTGCGCCCCCGACGCCGCCCCCCGCCGCGCCCGCCGGGCGGCCCTCGTGCCCACCGCGGTCCCTGCGCTCCGGTCCTCCGTCCCGCCGACCGTCCGGGTGCGAAGGCTGCCCGCAGGGTACTGGCTCACGCACGTCGCGGCCCCCGCCCCCGGCCCGCTGCCCGGACTCGCGATGGCCGCCGGTCCGCTCGGCAGCACCGTCCTGGTGGTCGGTACGCCCGCCGCGCCCGTCCTGCTGCCCGAGGACTTCGTCGCCGCCGTCACCGCGCTGCCCGTCGCCCCCGACCGGCTGGTGGTCAGCGCACCGTGGGCGGCCCCCGACGAACTCGCCGCGCTCACCGCCGCGCTCACCACCCGCCTGGACCGGCCCGTGCACGCCTCGATCGGGGTGCCCATGGCCGGGTCGACCGGTCCCTCCTCGCGCGTCCTGGATGCCCACGGGCACCCCCGCTGGGAGCCGTTCCTGCTGCAGCTCGCCGCCGTTCCCGGCGACGCCGTCGCCCCCGTCGCCTGGCACAACGGCGGCGCCGACTGGCGCACCGAACGGCCGGCCGTCTTCGCCGCGTTCCCGCACTGGGCGCTGGAGGCCGTCCCGGCCGGCCTCTGGCTGCGACCCGAACCGCCGCACGTGCTGACTCCGCGGTTCCGCCGGCCCGAGGCGACCCGTCCGCTGCTGATCGTCGGCGAACGCGACCGCCCGGTCGCCCCGGACGTGTTCGAGGAACTCGGCTGCCTCCTCGACCGGCTCCCCGCCGTCGGGGTGCACGGCTTCGGCCTGCTCGTCCACGGCCTGCTCGAACCGGCCGCCGTCCCCGTCGCGCGCTTCGTCGCCCGCACCCACGACCTCGACTGGCTCGGCCCCGAACAGCCCGTCGGCGCCCCGCCGCGCCCCGTGCCCGTCCGCTACGGCGCCGTCGCCCCGCCGCCACCGCCCGTCCGGAACCACCAGCGGCCCGTGCCCCCGCCGGCCACGGCCCCGACCGTCCGGACCTCCACCTCCGCTGCGACCGGACCCGAGGCCGTCGCACCGATCGGCCCGACCGCCCGCCCCACGGCCTCCGGCGGCCCCGACCTCCCCTACCTCCCCGCCCTCGGCGCCTCGTCCGCGCCGGAGACCGGGGAGCCCACCGCGACCGCCTCCGCAGGCACACCGTCACGGCCGGCCGCCGAACCGGCCCGACCGGCCGACGCCCCGGACGGCGCCCCGGCGGAGTCCTCGTGGACCGGAGCGCCACCGGCATCCTCGCCCCCGCGGACCGACGCGCCGTCAATCCCCCCGCCCGACACCGTCCCTGTTCCCCCGACCGACGAGCAGCCCGAGCCCGGCGCACGACCCCGGCCCGACCCGGTGTCCGCGCCCCCGCTCGGGGACACCCCGGGCGCTTCCGCGTCAGGCAAGTCCGTGCCGCGTCTGCTCCGGTCCGAGGGCCTTTCCGCACCCGCACCCACCGGGGTCAGCACCGTCGAGGACCGGGAGGCCGTCCGGGCGCTGCTCGGCGAGTACTACCGCCGGTGCTCGGGCGGGGTGGAACAGCTTTGGACCCGGCTTCCCGGCCTGCGGTTCACCACCGGGGACGACATCAAACCGGACCTGGTGGCCGTCCTGCTGCACCACACCGACGCAGGCGTTCCGGCCGACCGGGACGAACTGGTCGCGGCGGCCCGCTCCGGCGACCCCCGGCTCGCGCCGTTCCTGCGCTGCCTGGGCTCCGGGCTGCGTCGGCTGCCGAGCCACCACGGCGCGGTCCTGCTCACGGCCCCACCCGGGTCGGATCGGGACGACCTACTGGCGCAGTACCGGGTGGGGCAGCAGCTGACCGAGCCGGGCCCGGTCACCGGCCTGACCACAGCCGCCGCCGAACTGCCGGGCTCTCCGGTGGAGTTCGTGATCTGGTCGGTCACCGGCCGACGCACCTCCGCGTTCGCGGTCGGCCCGGAGGAGACCCGGGCCACCTTCCCCCCGGCCACCGCGTTCACCGTCCTCGAGGTGCTGCCGACCGCCGACCCGGCAGACGGGCCCGCACGGGTGCTGCTGCGCGAGTCCGGCGGCACGGACGCCGATCCGGCCGGGCGCGACCGCGACGCCCTGACCCGTCTGCACTCCTGGCTGGACCGCCGCGACCGGCTGAGCACGGCCGAACGCCGGACGATCGAACACCCCGGGCGCTTCCACCTCACGCCGGGAGTGGAACTCTGCCCCGCACCGGACCCCGGGTAGTCCCGACCTGGCTTGCGACGGCTCCCCGGACAGGATCAGCCCCATACCGGGCTCAACATGATGGCGACACAAGTGTGTTGACGTTGCGTCAACGAGTTACCCCCGGCCCCCACGGTCGGGCGGCAGGCATCAGGCAGGATCGATCCCCCGCCCGGGTCATCATCTCCGCGGCACAGTCGTACTGACGCCCTGCCAGCGGCAAGCCTGCGGGGCCGCCGGTCCACGGAGCCGGACGGCCACGGCGCGCCACGTTGTGGCCGGCGTCGCTCCGGCGGCACACCGCTCGGCCCACCACTCCGCCCCAGCGGGCCCGCCCCTCAGGCCTCCGAGCGGCCAGTCCCGACGGTGCGCGCCGTCGGCCCCGTGGCCTCCTCCGACGCCGACAGGCGACCGGCCGCCGGAAGTACACCGCGCGCCGCCCTCCGCCAGCCGGGCTCCACGGGGCCGCTGTTCGCGGTGCGCCGCGCACCGGGGGCCTCCCGTCCCGGCCGAACGTCGGCCGTTTCGGACTCGTCGTCCTCGACGTCCCAGAGCGCGGGCGTCCGGCGCTCCCCCGGCTCCGGGGCATCGTGTTCCGCCTTCCGGAACGCGGGCGCACGGCGCGGTGCCGACCCAGCGCCCGCGTCGTGCCCGGCCAAGGCGTCGAGGACGGTCTCCTGCCCGGTGGCCTGCCGCGCCGGAGTGGCCGGCCGTGCCTCCACGCCGCGCATCGGGCCGAGGGCCCGGCCCTGCTTCGGGCGGATCGCCCGGACCTCCCCCGGTCCGAGCATCGACTCCGGTACCGGGGCCAACTCCCAGCCCTCGGGGACCGGGGGCTGCTCAGGCCGCCGGTGCACCGCCCCCGTGGCCGGGGCCTCCTGCCACTCCGCCCGCTCCCATTCCTCCCGACGCCCGCCGTCGAGCGCCCCCGTCTCCGGCTCCCGACCCCAGCGCTGCGCAGCACCGCCTCCGCCGCCACCGGGCGTCGAATCGCTGGAGGTCCGCACCACGGGTCTGGCGGCCGGCGGCGGTGGCGGGGCGAACCTGGTCGGGGTGTCGAGGCGGTAGAGGTGCAGGGAGAGGCCGTGGCTGCGGACGGTTCCGGCCCCGGTGTCCTGCCAGGGGGACGGCTGCCAGCCCGCGCCGGGGGCGAGGTGTTCCGGCGTCAGGTGCCATTCGGCGGCGGCGGGGACGTCCAGGACCGCATCGACCCGGCCGGGCAGGATCAAGGTGCCGCGAGGGGTGCGGGCGACCACGCGCCGCTCCTGCCCGGTGTCGGTGCCGAGCACCGTGATCCGCCACGCTCCGCTCATCCGCAGCAAGACTGCCTCCCCGAGTCCGCGCGGGGCGGACGGTCCGGCCCCGCTACCTGCTCGACGGACCGCCGGACATCCGGGGTTCAGCCCGGCTCGTGGCGCGGGCCGGCTCGGGGCGCGGGCCGCGCCGCCCGACATGCGCCGGTTCAGCGTGACAGCTCGGCCACCAGCTCCTGGACGCCGTCCTCGCCGAAGCGGTGGACCAGCAGCGCCACCCACCGCACCGCGTCGGCCCGTTCCGGGGCCATCCACTGCGCGGCGGACGGGTGCTCGTCGACCACCAGCGCCTCGGCCAGCGCGCTCAGCGCGGGGGGCGCCTCCGCCGTCGACCCGTCGAACTCGCGCAGGGCCAGTCGGCGCGCCGCCTCGGCGACCTCGGCGGCGGTGGCGGACGGCACCGGCAGCGCGCCGCCGTGCTCGTCCTCGTCCACGCAGGCTCCGACCCCGGACGGCTCCGGGACCTCCTCCGCCGCCAGCCAGGACCCGATCAGTGCGCGCATCCCCTGCTCCCCCCTCATGCCCCCAGGATGCCAGCACCGCTGCCGGCCATCACCACCATTTCTGTCGACGAGAACGGCCGCACCCCCGTCCGGCGTTCATCCGGCGGCGAGCCACCCGGGGTCTCCGGCCGGCCGGTGCTGTGATCATGAGCAGTACGCGCTTCGGGCCCAGGGCTGCAGCCAGGGGATCGGCGCACGGGCCTGCCCCCGCGTCGCCTCCCCCAGGACGGCCGCAGGCTACCTCCCGTACCGCGACCGATGGGCCGCGATCAGGTCGCGGTACCAGGCGTACGAGCCCTTGGGCGTGCGCACCTGCGTCTCGAAGTCGACGTGGACCAGGCCGAATCTCTGATTGAACCCCTCAGCCCGTCGAACAGGCTGTCATTCTACCCAAAGCCCGTTCTGCATCTTCAATCCTCGTTCCTACTAAAGCAGTTGGAGACGACGGAAGCTCATGACTACTCGATGCAGGCGACCTGCCCTCCTCAAGGAACAACGCCGAGGACTGCGAGCTGGCCGCCGCGATCGCAAAGGACGCGGTCCATGCCGCACCCTCGGATCCGGATGCACCCGGCGGCCTGGGGGCGCTCACCGTGTGCGGCATGGGCACCGCGGCCATGGTGGGTCGACCGGTGGAGCCCACAGCGGCCAGGGCAGGGGTGGTATTCGCCGCGCTGGGCCGGGTACTTGTGCCTGACCTGTGATGCCGCCACCCGTGCCTTCTGATCCGGCAGTGGCGCGGGCCGGCGCGATCCTATCGGGCCTCCGGCAGGCGGTCGCTGTGGTGTCGAGGGCGTCGCGCAGGGCAGGCAGGTCCGTGATGGCGGCCTGTTCGGCGAAGCGGGCCAGCAATCGGCGCAGGACCCGCTCGTCCCGGTCGCGCACGGCTTCGGCGATGGCCGTCGCCAGCGCCGCCTGGGCGTGGGGGTCTGGGGTGCGCGCCTGCCGCGCGTCCTGCGGCCCCTCCACCCTTCGCCTCCCGCTCACTCGTGATCCCTGGCCGCCGGACGCGGCGTCCTCCTCACAGCACGGCTGCGGCGACCGGCAGCCCAGCCCCGTGCGGGGCGAAGAATACCTATCCGACCGGCACCGAAAAATCTGTTCCCGCGGGAGTAGACATTGCCGCGCACCGTGGCTAGTGTTTCTCCCGTAGAGAGCAGTCAAGCGGTACCCGCCAGACACGAACTGGCGGACAGCAGTTCAGAAATTCGCAGGTCGGCACGGTTGCAGGGTCCTGAAGCCAGGATGGTGCAGTTAGGCGACGGGACCGGTGGCCGGGCCGGGCGGCCCGCAGGTATCAGGGGCCGCTACCCAGCGGTACCGCAGTTCAGCAAGGCAGTACGCAGTACCCAGCAGTTGAGCAGGACGCAGGACACGCCGGGCAGGTGGGCGTGAAGAAGGCGGCGCGGTAGCGGAGCCCCGGAGCCACAGCAGGACGGTGACGGGACTGGCGGCCGGGCCAGGTGGCCCGCAGGCATCAGGGGCCGCCACCGAGCGGTACCGCAGTTCAGCAAGTGCACTACTCGTAGGTGAAGTTGAGTTCGGCAGTACCGGCAGTCGCAGTACGCGGTACCCCAGTGAAGGCGCCCAGACTGCGGGCGCGCGCGCTGGGAGTCCGGCAGTGGGGTTCCAAGCCGAGCGGTTGAGCAGGACGGGCAACGGGGCTGGCTGCCGGAGTCGGCGGGACCGTCAGGGACCGCCGCAGCAGTACCGGGTAGTTGGCACTACCACGCAGTT
Organism: Kitasatospora sp. NPDC048540; assembly: GCF_040651175.1. Classification (NCBI taxonomy): domain Bacteria; kingdom Bacillati; phylum Actinomycetota; class Actinomycetes; order Kitasatosporales; family Streptomycetaceae; genus Kitasatospora; species Kitasatospora sp. NPDC048540. Next base: position 2,862 of record NZ_JBEZIR010000007.1, on the reverse strand, counting down.
CGCACTACCGCAGTACCCGTGTGAGCGGTACCGAGCAGGTCGTATCACCACGCAGTTGGACGTACCGCAGTTCGCAGGAACCGGCCAGTACAGAGGATGAATGGAGGGACAGCGCGCCATCAGGATCGCCCGGCCCGTGAGGAAGTCGCCCGGGCGGATTCCGAAGACCCCAAGGCAAGGACGGTGGTTTCCGGTCACGCATACGCGATCCCCGCACGCCCCCTCCCCCGGGGCGACGCGGACATAAGGAACCCGACCCAGAGTCGGTAGATGGTGTAAAACCCTTCGGGGCCCCGGGAGCCGTAATGGCCCCGGGGCCCCTCAGCGCGTCCCCGGACACAACAACAAGAAGAGGTGCAGTGACCACGACAGCCATCCGACCGCATGCCCCCGACTCCCTCGACGACGACGACTACCCCGCCTACACCATGGGCCGCGCCGCCGAGATGACCGGCACCACTCCCGGCTTCCTACGCGCCCTCGGCGACCAGGGACTCATCACCCCCCTGCGCTCGGACGGCGGACACCGCCGCTTCTCCCGCTACCAGCTACGGATCGCCATGCGCGCCCGCGACCTCGTCGACCAGGGCACCCCCATCGACGCCGCCTGCCGCATCATCATCCTCGAAGACCAACTCGAAGAAGCCCTGCGCATCAACGAACAGCTCCGCCGCGACGCCGGACAGGAACCCGCAGCCGACACCTGACCCACCCACCAGGCCGACGAGACCGGCCCGCGGTGAGCGACACGTGCTCACCGCAGGCCGCCCCGGATACCAGCCCTCCGACCGCCGGCCGGCCACTCCCACCCGCACGACCCGCCTCACCGGCGCAGGCTGGTTCCACGCCGCCCGGTACGACAGCTCTCCTCCCCGCCGGAATTCACTTCCGGGTCGTTGATCCACTACCGTCCTGCCCGGGTCATGACGCGTGCCCCGCTGCGTGGGTCCGGTGGCCTACTTCTCGTTGGCCGTACCGGGCCCGCGCTCCCACTGCGCCCGATGGACCGGCACCCGGGGACCGGATCGCCCAGGCCGTGTTCAGCATGTGATTGCCCTGCCCTGTCTTGCCCGCACCCGGACCTTCCTGTCGGCGGTCCGCCTTGCGCTGAGCGGGTGGTCCGCGGCGTCACCCAGTCGCTACGGTACGGGTGCGCCCCCGCACGTGGGCCGTCAGGTCAGCCGCCCGCAACGCGGGCGCACCCCGGCCCGCGCAGACCGGAGCCGCAAGGAGCACCGCGTGGCCGTCCCTGCGGAGTTCGATCATCCCACTGCCTTCGACATCCGCCTGCGACCGGGAACGGACGGCCGCGTGCTCGACGCGGTGGGCGAACTCGACCACGACACCGGCCCTCTGTTCAACGCCGCAGTGGACAGCGCCCTGGACACGTCTTCCGTGCTGCGGGAACTGGTGATCGACATGTCCCGGGTGGCGTTCTGCGACTCCTGCGGACTCAATGCGCTCATCCGTGCCCACTGGAAAGTGCGCGAAACGGGCCTGGAACTCCAGCTGCTGAACCCGACCGGTCCTGTAGCGGCCCTGCTGCGGCGTACCGGAGTGAACCACGTGCTTCGGGTGAGTCCCGACCCCGCGGAGGCCCGTTCCGCGCAGGAGGATTCCAGGATCCTGTGATGCCCCGCCGTCCAGGTGGGTCCACAGCCTGGAGGAGGGGAGGCTACCGGGGGCGAGGGGACGGGTCGAGAGCGGAGGCGGAGCGTCCCCAGGCGGATGCAGCGACTGCCGGCGGGCGGGTTCAGAGGGTGAGCAGGCCGATGGCGTGGCCGTCGTGGTCGACGACCGGCCACGTGTCCAGGCCGCGGGCGCGCATGGCGGCTGCCGCGGTGGCGGCGGACATGTCGGGGGTGGCGAACGGGGCGCGGTCGAGGACGATGTCGCGTACCGGGGTCCGGGAGTGGGCCTGGAACGGGGCGAGGTGCCGCCGGGTCAGGAGGCCGGCGCAGCCGCCGTCGTCGTCGCGGACCAGGAGGTGGTCGGCGCCGGAGCCGTGCAGGATGTGGATCGCCACGTCGAGCATGACGTCGTCGCTGATCTGGAGCTCGGGGTGGGTCATCAGGTCGCGGACCGTGGCGGTAGTGGCGGTGCGGGCCAGGATGAGGGTCATCGGCGGACTCCTTTGGTGTCGTTTCCGCCGGGGCCGGCGGCGGTCGGGGCACTGACGACGGTGGGAAGGCGGGCGGGGGGTCCGCCGGGGAGCGGGCCCGGACCGTGGGCACGGTCCGGGCCCGCGCTTGATTTCTAGGCGGCGAGGGCGACGCGGCGGGGTGCCCGGCGGCGGCCGGAGGAGCCCTGGCCGGCGCGGCCCACGGCGGCCGTGCCGGTGTCACCGCCGGCGTAGGCGGGGCGGCTGCTGCGGCCGCGGCTCGTGGACGCGCTACGGCGGGGGCGCTCGACGACCGGGTTGGCGATCACGGTGGGGATGCCGGTGGGCACGCGGGCGCCGGTGATGCGGGCCAGCTCCTCGTCCCCGGCGCTGACCCGGGTGGTGACGGGGGTGATGGCGGCCGTGGTCATCATGCGGGCCATCTCGCGGCGCTGGTTGGGCAGCACCAGCGTGACGACGGTGCCGGACTCCCCCGCGCGGGCGGTGCGCCCGCCGCGGTGGAGGTAGTCCTTGTGGTCGGCCGGCGGGTCCAGGTTGACGACCAGGTCGAGCCCGTCGACGTGGATGCCGCGAGCGGCGACGTTGGTCGCGACGAGCGCGGTGACCTGGCCGGTGCGGAACTGCTCCAGGGTGCGGGTGCGCTGGGGCTGGGACTTGCCGCCGTGCAGGGCGGCGGCCTTCACCCCGTTCGCGAGCAGTTCCTCCACCAGGCGGTCGGCGCCGTGCTTGGTGTCGGTGAA